>NZ_JAPMLG010000039.1:0-512 GCF_035726925.1 Enterococcus sp. E5-37 | reverse complement strand
ATTCACTTAACCTTATCAACCTTGCGGTTGGGTTTTGATCCTTCTTCTAGCGATAGAAGTTAGATCAAGAAAATAAGCAATTGAACTTATTAAAAAACTCTATCCAGCTCACAAATCAGCCTGTGCGACAAAAAGATCGATCGTCTCATAAAAACAAAGTTTTTATAGTCGTCCGCCTATTTTGCTTCAGGCTAAACAATTTGTTCAGCTTTCAAATTCAACGCGGTGTTCTCGGTTTGTATTACTTACATTTACTTCAAATATCCAGTTTTCAATGAACAAATTTAACAACTAATGTTGTTAATGGAGCCTAGCGGGATCGAACCGCTGACCTCCTGCGTGCAAAGCAGGCGCTCTCCCAGCTGAGCTAAGGCCCCGTTTTAAATTGAGAGTAAACCTCTCAAAACTGAACAAAGTAAAAACAAATTGTGTAGTCTCCGTAATATTCCTTAGAAAGGAGGTGATCCAGCCGCACCTTCCGATACGGCTACCTTGTTACGACTTCACCCCAA
>NZ_JAPMLG010000038.1:0-625 GCF_035726925.1 Enterococcus sp. E5-37 | reverse complement strand
GAGAGTATAAAATATTTTGTGTAAATGAAAAAATCCATACAAAAAAGGAAGTCCCTTCTGTAGAATAAAGTTAACGACAACCAATTCACAGAAAAGAGGACTTCCCTATGAATGATTTTACTACAGAAATTGTGCAAACTCTAGTCACTAAAGGCGATTTAAATGAATTATTCCGTTCGCACTTAGAAAAAGCGATAAACACACTCCTACGGACTGAATTAACGGCTTTTTTAGATTACGAAAAATATGATCGCACTGGTTTTAATTCAGGTAATTCGAGAAACGGTTCTTACTTTCGATCAATCAAAACCGAATATGGTGAATTAACATTGGAAATACCTAGAGATCGTAATGGTGAGTTTAAACAACAAACTTTACCAGCCTACAAAAGAACAAACGATACATTGGAAACCACTATTATCCATTTATTCGAAAAAGGTGTTACGATGTCTGAAATTGCTGATTTGATCGAAAAAATGTACGGTCATCACTATACTCCACAAACCATGTCCAACATGACTAAAGTTCTGACTGAAGAAGTAAATGCCTTTAAATCCAGAGCCTTAAATGATAAGTATGTCGCTATTTTTATGGACGCTACTTACATTCCACTAAAACGTCAAAC
>NZ_JAPMLG010000037.1:0-639 GCF_035726925.1 Enterococcus sp. E5-37 | reverse complement strand
ATAAACCAGTAATTGATCCAACTCGAGCAGGTGCTGCAAATTCTACGCTGACAGATGGAACAAATTACGCCCACATTGATCAGTTCGGAGAAATCGAAAACGCAAACTTGCATGTAGCTGGATGGCACATTGCTAATTATAAATACGAGTATATTTTCATTATGGACTACAATACTGGAAAAGAACTAGCTAGAGTAAGAGCTGATGGGATTTATAGACCAGACGTAAATCAAGCTTATAATACTTTAGGAAATGTTGGCTATCATGTATCTTTCAATATGCGTGATTTCCCTAATAAGAAAGTATACGTCATGATGCGTGCGACAAACGATCCAGAAGGAAATACTAAGGGTGGAGCACAAGATTTTCATGACAAGCGTTAGTATTTAAATATTCCACAACGATAAAAAATTCCCCCCTCTTTGAGGGGCGGTACATAAAAATTTATTATTTAGATTCTATAAACATGTGCAACTTATCTAACAACAAAGTATATATTCTACAGAAGTAAACGGGAGCGTCAATAATTTTGTGTAAATAAATTGTCCTCCTGCAAAATAATTAGTTACTCAGTAAACATTGAAACTAATGTATCGGTTACCTGTTGAAAACCTTTATGGCTTCTGTTTAGAAATTTTT
>NZ_JAPMLG010000036.1:0-718 GCF_035726925.1 Enterococcus sp. E5-37 | reverse complement strand
TATTGATAGAGAAACCGCGGTTTCTTAGTTCATTGGTCATCCGTAAACAGCCATAATCCTTGTGCTTCTCCCGAATTTTAAGCATTTCCGCTTCAATCTCTTGATCTGGATTTTTACGGTCCAATCGTTTTTGCCAGTACATAAAGGTTGCCTTAGGGAACTTTAAAGTTTCTAGAAGCTCAACTAATTTAAACGGTCCTCGGAGGCTTGCGATGATTCGTGCGATTGCTTCATTCGTCGTTGTTGGGCTTCCTGTTTTCGCAGCTTCCTCAATTCTTTTAAAAAGGCATTTTCAATTTGAAGGGAACGGACTCGTTTCTCCAACTCCTCGATGCGTTCACGTTCTTTAGACGTTGCTTTAGTTGTAGATTTTTTCTTATTTTTGGGTTCATTTTTCTTAGACAAGATAGGTGGACATCCTTTCGTTTTTGAGAGTCCATCGATCCCACCCTCACGGAATTGACGCATCCAACTAGCGATCAAATTAGGGTTGTTCATGTTAAGTGTGTTGGCAACTTCACGATAGGACAGCTCACTTGTTAGATATAACTCTATCGCATCCAGCTTAAATTGAACAGAATATTTTTTCTTTTGTCGCTTTCTTACTAGACCCTCTTCACCAAATTCTTGATAGGCATTGATCCAGCGCTTCACTTGTGATGGAGCCTTAATGGAATACTTCTTTGCCAGATAATCACTTCCGCCTTTACCATCCAAA
>NZ_JAPMLG010000035.1:0-883 GCF_035726925.1 Enterococcus sp. E5-37 | reverse complement strand
ATTTGTTGCTTGAATTCTTGTGAAAAAGTTCTTCGTGTTCTCTTAGACATAAAAATTCCTCCTGGTATGTTTTCTTCTAGTCTACACACCTTAATTTTTCTGTCTAGTTAATTGTAGCCTATCCAATGTATAGTTATATACAAATACTTAGCTTCGGTTGGTATAAACTTAATAAGTGACTTTTTGAGCCAAAAGTAAGGAATTACAAAAAGAGAAAGAAGAGAAGGAAGAATGAAAAAGGTATTATTTGCGGTTAGTTTAGTTGTTAATATAGCACTAGCAGGAGGATTATTTTATACCATTACAGAAATGAATAAGCTTGATGACCAACGGGAAAGCTTAGCAATCAGTAACGAACAATACAAAAGGAAGCTAGATGAAGCTAGCAGCACCAACGTGGACACTCAAGAAGCCGTAGAATCCTCTACAATTGTTTATAGCAATGAATCCAGTGAAACCCTAACAAATTCGGAAAGAAGCACAGCTCCAGCTACAGAAACTGTTTCTCAAAAAGCTACTATAACAATAGGAAGTAAAGTATTCACGTTTATAGTAAATGGCTTGACAATAGAACACGATTCTAGCAGAACAGGAAAAATGACCGAGCTTTCTCATGAGTTTCCAGTGATTGTTACTACTCCTAGTGCTACCCTTAACGGTATATTGGTGCAAGACAACAATGATAATAATTGCTATATAATGGTAGACGGTCAAACTCTATACAGAGGAACATACCAATAAATTTTGAGTCTTAATATGGAATGGCAACAGTTTTTTTGACAAATTTTATAAGGTGCAGAACTTCTTTCCGTATGCTATTCCGATTGTCCTTGACAATGAGCCTCCTCGGATGTGACGATCTTCGGCAGGAGCTAACAGTTAA
>NZ_JAPMLG010000034.1:0-883 GCF_035726925.1 Enterococcus sp. E5-37 | reverse complement strand
TTTTTTCAACTGATTCTGGCCTTTTTCTTAAAACAAAGACGCGAAAATTAGAAAACATTATTGAAATGACAATTACCTGTATAATCATTTTCTTAGTTATATTCCTAAACGTCTTCTAATAAGAATCTCTTAAAATTAGCTTGTTACAGTTAGTTACCTAGTTTATATAACACAGTTATCTTATCTTCCTTATCAACATCTTTTGCCAACTCTTTGTCTTAAATTCGAAACATATAAGCAGAGCTACGAACACCAAGACTGTTTCGGCTCTGTTTTTTGCATCAAATTCACTCTTATATAGCTGATAATCTCGGCTCTTTAAAAGAAATTATTTTCGCTTCATTTTATTATAAAAAGGCTAGGAACCTGATAACATCAAGGTTCCTAGCCTTTATTTAAGTATTACCCCACAGACCCTTCCAATGACTCTTTTGGGAATCAGAGTAAAGGAATAAGCTTTGTATAGATATTTCATTTAACAAATTACTATAGACTGACAGTATATAGCAGCAGATATTATCATCGGGAACGTAGCCAATATCGTAACCAAAACAGCAGGTAGAGAAGTTATTTGAGGATTCAAGTTATTCTGTTTCAGCTATGAAGTTAAGTTCATTTACTATAATTGAAGATAATTGATTTTTTTCTAAATGATTCACGTATTTTTTTAAGCTCTTTAGTAATTGTTGATTAAGGGTTATTGTATCTCTTTATTACAACTTAAGATATTTCTTACCTATCTGATTAGTTTCATATCTTTTTGAATTTCTTCCATATCAATAATCTTATGTTTATTTACGACTCAAAGATAAAGTTATGGATAGTTGATCGATTAAGTACAATAGATATTTGCAAGAATTATCTAAATCTGAAAATAAAGTTG
>NZ_JAPMLG010000033.1:0-979 GCF_035726925.1 Enterococcus sp. E5-37 | reverse complement strand
AGTGAACATAAATGACTTATACCCATCTTACACCAAACGAGCTTGTAATGATAGAAGCATATTTTCATCAAGAAACTCCGGTTGCTATCGTTGCGAAGCAGCTTAAACGTGGACGCCAAACAATTTACAATGTCTATAACTTTCTCAAATGTGGTGGAACAGCACTTGAATACTTTGAACAATACAAAGAAAATAAGCGACGTTGTGGGAGAACCGAAATCATTTTTCCTGCTGAGGAAAAAGAATACATTGAAAAAAGATCAACTGAAGGTTGGACCCCAGACGTCATTATTGGCCGTGCAGAGCGAACCTTCTCTTGTTCAGTAAGTACCCTCTATCGCCGGTTTAAGACGGGAGAATTCAATGTTTTACATTTACCGATGCAAGGAAAACGAAAACCAAATGGTTATAAGGAAAAACGTGGAAAACAGGCATTCAAAAGAAATATTTCTGAACGTAAAAAAGATTATGTCGTTTTCGAAGAAGAATTTGGACATTTAGAGGGTGATACGATTGTCGGCATCCACCATAAAAGTGCCGTCATCACACTCGTTGAGCGACTTTCAAAAGCCATTATCGCCTTGAAACCAGAAGGCCGTAAGGCAGTTGATATTGAAAATTCGATTAATGAATGGCTTCAATCCGTACCCAAAAATCTTTTCAAATCAATTACCTTTGATTGTGGAAAAGAATTCTCTAATTGGAAAAGTATTAGTAATACGAATGATATTGATATTTATTTCGCAGACCCAGGAACGCCTTCCCAACGGGGATTAAATGAACATTCAAACGGACTCCTCCGAAAAGATGGACTACCAAAAGAAATGGAATTCAACCAAGTCAATCAAGGATTCATCTCATCCGTTGCGTCCAAAAGAAACCATATCCCTAGAAAATCACTAAATTACCAAACACCATTAGAAGTTTTTTTGAGTTACGTAAATGGAAAGTTTTGTCTCGCTTAATTTGACAAATAATA
>NZ_JAPMLG010000032.1:0-1073 GCF_035726925.1 Enterococcus sp. E5-37 | reverse complement strand
CAAGTGTACCGTGCAACCGAAGGTGGTTCCACCAATTGACATAGTCAAATAACTCCAAATCCAATTGTTGTAAGGTTTCAAATGTGTATTGATAGACAAATTCTACTTTCAACGACTTATAAGTTGATTCAGCTACGGCATTATCAAAAGGACAGCCTTTATGACTCAATGATCGATTGATGTCAAAAGTTGTTAATAATTCATCAATAGCTTGGTTATCAAACTCTTTTCCACGATCAGTATGAAAAATCTCAACCTCTGTCAGAGGTTGTTTGATACGGCTAAATGCTTTTTTTACTAGAACGGCATCTTTATGTTCTCCACAAGAATAGCCGAGAATTTCTCGATTGAACAGATCCAAAATGAAACAGACATAATTCCATTTTTTCCCGACTCGTACATAAGTCAAGTCTGTTACGATCGCTTCTAATGGGTTGTCTCTTAAGAATTTACGATTCAATACGTTTGTCGTTTTGGCTTCATTGCAAGTAGAATGATGTACTTTAAAATAAGCAACAGTATAGCTCGATTTTAATCCTCTATTTTTCATGATTCTACTAATTTTTCGTCGGCTGATCTGAATGCCTCGTTTTGATAAGGCTTTTTTTATTTTTCTTGAGCCGTAGGCCTTTCGGCTGCGGATAAATTCTTCAGCGACTACTTCTTCAAGTTCTGATTCGTCTTTCTTTGGTTTTGATTGATAATAATAGGACTGACGTGATAGACCTAATATTCTGCACATCGCTGATATAGGGTAAAGATGCTTATTCGCATCGATTACTTGTCTCTTCGTCCGAATATCAGCGCTGCTTGCTTTAAAATATCATTTTCCATTTCTAATTGCTGGTTTCTTTTACGTAGTTCTAACAATTCTTTTTGTTCAGGCGTAAGATTATCTTTTTCTTTGAATGAACCACTCGTTTTAGATTGCTTTACCCATTTGTCAAATGCTGAAGCCGTTAGTTCATATTCTCGAATGATTTCTACACGTGGCTTTCCAGCTAAGTAAAGATTGACGATTTGTTGCTTGAATTCTTGTGAAAAAGTTCTTCGTGTTCTCTTAGACATAAAAA
>NZ_JAPMLG010000031.1:0-1299 GCF_035726925.1 Enterococcus sp. E5-37 | reverse complement strand
ACGGAATTTCTCGTGTTCCGCCGTACTCAGGATCCTCCTAGGTGTCTTCCACATTTCGTCTACGGGGTTTTTACCCTCTTTGACTGACTTTTCCAAGTCATTCGACTATCTGAAAGAACTACCATATTGGAGTCCTACAACCCCAACAAGCAAGCTTGCTGGTTTGGGCTTTTCCCGTTTCGCTCGCCGCTACTCAGGGAATCGAATTTTCTTTCTCTTCCTGCAGGTACTTAGATGTTTCAGTTCTCTGCGTCTACCTCGAATGTGCTATGTATTCACACAATCGTAACATCCTATTAAAGATGCTGGGTTCCCCCATTCGGAAATCTCTGGATCATAGCTTACGTACAGCTCCCCAAAGCATATCGGTGTTAGTCCCGTCCTTCATCGGCTCCTAGTGCCAAGGCATCCACCGTGCGCCCTTATTCACTTAACCTTATCAACCTTGCGGTTGGGTTTTGATCCTTCTTCTAGCGATAGAAGTTAGATCAAGAAAATAAGCAATTGAACTTATTAAAAAACTCTATCCAGCTCACAAATCAGCCTGTGCGGCAAAAAGATCGATCGTCTCATAAAATCAAAGATTTTATGGCCGTCCGCCTATTTTGCTTCAGGCTAAACAATTTGTTCAGCTTTCAAATTCAACGCGGTGTTCTCGGTTTGTATTACTTACATTTACTTCAAATATCCAGTTTTCAATGAACAAAAGTGTTTGAGAGTAAACCTCTCAAAACTGAACAAAGTAAAAACAAATTGTGTAGTCTCCGTAATATTCCTTAGAAAGGAGGTGATCCAGCCGCACCTTCCGATACGGCTACCTTGTTACGACTTCACCCCAATCATCTATCCCACCTTAGGCGGCTGGCTCCAAAAGGTTACCTCACCGACTTCGGGTGTTACAAACTCTCGTGGTGTGACGGGCGGTGTGTACAAGGCCCGGGAACGTATTCACCGCGGCGTGCTGATCCGCGATTACTAGCGATTCCGGCTTCATGCAGGCGAGTTGCAGCCTGCAATCCGAACTGAGAGAAGCTTTAAGAGATTAGCTTAGCCTCGCGACTTCGCAACTCGTTGTACTTCCCATTGTAGCACGTGTGTAGCCCAGGTCATAAGGGGCATGATGATTTGACGTCATCCCCACCTTCCTCCGGTTTGTCACCGGCAGTCTTGCTAGAGTGCCCAACTGAATGATGGCAACTAACAATAAGGGTTGCGCTCGTTGCGGGACTTAACCCAACATCTCACGACACGAGCTGACGACAACCATGCACCACCTGTCACTTTGCCCCCGAAGGGGAA
>NZ_JAPMLG010000030.1:0-1710 GCF_035726925.1 Enterococcus sp. E5-37 | reverse complement strand
GGACAAATGGTGGTACTTTTACACAAAAAGCACTAAGAGATGCAGGAAACATGCTATCCGTTCCAAATGGACATAAAAAAGTGATCGTTTTGCTGACGGATGGTGTACCAACATTTTCCTATAAAGTACAGCGGGTACACGCACAATCAAGCAGCAATTATTACGGAACTCAGTTTTCTAATACGCAAGATCGGCCGGGAAATACTTCTCTAATCTCAAGAATCTATGATGCACCTGACCAAAACAATCTATCCAGAAGAATCGACAGTACGTTTATCGCAACCATCGGAGAAGCGATGGCACTCAAAGAACGAGGAATCGAAATACATGGTCTTGGCATCCAACTTCAAAGCGATCCGGCAGCTGGTCTCTCAAAAGCAGAAGTAGAGTCTCGTATGCGACAAATGGTTTCATCAGATGAAAAAGGCGATCTTTACTATGAATCAGCTGATCATGCAACAGATATCTCTGAATACCTAGCCAAAAAAGCTGTACAGATCTCAGCAACTGTAAGCAATGGACAAATAAATGATCCAATCGCAGAACCATTCATTTATCAGCCTGGTACACTTTCAGTCAAGAGTGTGGGGACAAGTCCTACAACGGTCACTCCATCTATTTCCATAGAAGGAAATACCATCAAGAGCAATCAGATCTATTTAGGAAAAGACCAAGAAATCCAAATCCATTACCAAGTGAGAATCCAAACAGAAAATGAGGACTTCCATCCAAATTTCTGGTATCAAATGAACGGCAGGACAACTTTCCAGCCAAACATTGATACCAATGAATTAGCTGAATTCGGTATACCATCTGCTAAAGCTCCCGGAGTCAGTCTTCACATCAAAAAGTTATGGGAAGAATTTGACAACAATCTAGCTGATCGTCCAGATCAAGTTACTTTTGAGATTCAACGGGAACATACGACAAATGCTGCAGCTTGGAAAAACGGATATATCCGCATCATTAAACCAGCTAAAGATACAACAAATACGTGGGAACGTGCAGACATTGACAAATTATCTGCAAATAGCGGAGAAAGTTATCAAGAGATATTATCACTACCTCAATACAATAATCAAGGTCAAGCATTCAGTTACCAAACAATCAAAGAATTACCTGTACCAGGATACGATTCTCAACAAATAGATGCAATGACATGGAAAAATACTAAACAATTCACACCGTTAAACTTGAAAATAACGAAAAATTCCTCTACAGGTGAAAAGGATCTTATTGGCGCTGTTTTCAAATTAACAGGAGATTCTATTGATACTTTACTAACAGATCATGGCGACGGAACCTATTCTCTTCCAGAAAATGTCAAATTGCAAAAAGAAATGACTTATACGCTGACAGAAACAAAAGCTCCAGAAGGGCATGAATTAAGCAAAAAGACTACTTGGGAAATCAAGATTGCTTCTGATGGTACGGTAACCATTGATGGAAAAACAGTCACTACTTCCGATGATACGATCCAGTTGACCATTGAAAATCCTTTTGTTGAAATTCCTATAGCAGTACGTAAGTATACGATGCAAGGGACGGACAAAGAGATAAATCTTAAAGGAGCAGCATTTTCCCTACAGAAAAAAGAAGCAAATGGTACTTATCAGCCAATTGACAGCCAAACAACGAATGAAAAAGGTCTTGCCAGTTTTGATTCACTCACACCTGGTAAATACCGAGTCGTTGAAACAGCTGGTCCTG
>NZ_JAPMLG010000028.1:0-2924 GCF_035726925.1 Enterococcus sp. E5-37 | reverse complement strand
CGATTTGTTGCTTGAATTCTTGTGAAAAAGTTCTTCGTGTTCTCTTAGACATAAAAATTCCTCCTGGTATGTTTTCTTCTAGTCTACACACCTTAATTTTTCTGTCTAGTTAATTGTAGCCTATCCAATATGACTGATATTTATAAAAAATTCCTGATATTAGAACAAGAATACGCTGTCTTCAAATGTATAATATTACAATAGCACGATATAGCAATATTGTTATATCGTGTTTCATAATAATCAAGAGCTTTAAAATTAGTATTTATTAGATACTTAAAAGCTATTTTAGTATTGATAAATTGTTACCAGCAACAAAAAAGAAGTTACTTAGTGCTAACTTTTGAGCAACTGCTAGAGGAGGTAGGATATGGCTAATTATCCTGTAATTTTTATTGTATTTTCTAGAAATGTAATTACTCTCTTAAACATTCCAGCATATCCAAGTATATAGAAAATTTACGTTTTCTATATACTTGGATTTGGATTATAGCTATTTGTAATTTACCTAAATTATTTCGCTATAGCAGCTATTAACACTATAAAGACACATACAGCAACTCCTTAAATGGGTTTCGTATGTGTCTTTATAGTGTTAATCACTTCATATTTTAGTTGATCAAAATCCTTATCATATGTGGCAATATATACCACTAAATTTACAGCATCTTTTTGATCAATAGCTAAAAGCTGTCCATTGATTTTCAAAAAGACAAAAGTAGCTAAGAAAGCAGTACGTTTATTTGCATTATGAAAAGGATGTTTCTTTATCAATTGTATAAGTAAGATAGCTGCTTTTTCATAAATCGAAGGATAAACCTCTTCTCCAAAAGCTGAGGCTCGAAGTTGCCCTACACACATTTCTAAAGCATTCGCATCCTTTACACCAAGGGGTTCATTAGGAGAGTATTTTTTTATTTGGATTACATTCATTTTTATAATATCTTTGGCTTCTAGGTAATGAATACTCATTTATCGACAAGCTCTCTAAAAGTAGTATCATATTCAGTTAATGCTTGAGATATTGCTACATCAATTTCATCAGATAAGGCTTGTTTTTTTGTAATTGCGGCTCGAAGTTTTTCTTCATCTAAAAAAACCGTATCTCCGGGATTTAACCCATTTTCTTTAAGAAATTCCTTTGAAATAGTTAATACTACTGAGTTCCCCACTTCCCTAAATTTTCTTTCTTTAATTGCCATAGTCTTCTCCCCCTTTTTCTTTGTATATACAGTATATACGCTTGTTGATTTTAAATCAAGCATAGTCCCTCTCATGTCTAACTCTATAGAAAGATTGTTCTTTCTATATAATTAATTAAGAAAATTCAAAAAATTTAGATTGCTCCCTTCTATTTCCTTCCCTATTTATGTATACCATTTATTTTAAATTAATAAACGTATACCTATTTATATGCTTTTTTTGAAACAAATTAATAAATTTTAGAGCATACCAATTGACAAAACATTCTATAATTGGTATAGTCCAATTATAGAGATACTCTTCTCCCCTACTTATTGAAAGGATGAATGACATGAAAAATACAGAAATATATCAAAAAATAGATACAATCATACTTCATATGCCCGATTATATAAAAGATTTTGTTCAAGATCGTGAGGATAAAGATCAATCACCTCGAACCACTTTAGAATATCTAAAAAATTATAAGCTCTTTTATGAATGGCTTCTGAGTGAGTCTATCGTTCCTGATACTTCTATCACCTCGATAAGACAGTTAACTGCCTATGACCTAAACTTGTACAAATCTCATTTGAAACGTCGCACAAAAGAAAATGTAAAAAAAGAGACAACAAAAACTAAGCTCAAAGATAATAATAACTTAGGTCTATCTACTTCTACTATCAATAGAAACATCACAGCATTAAAGGTTCTATTTAAATATCTTTCGAAAAGTTCTAATAATCCCCTAGGAAAACCATACTTAGACAATAATCCTATGGACCAAGTAACAACCATCACAGATAAAACTACGTTAGCTGCACGTGCCAATGCCATTGAGAAAAAATTATTTCTAGATGAGGATACACAAAATTATCTAGATTATATTGCCAATGAATATAAAAATACTTTGAGCAAACGAGCTTTGATCTACTACCATCGAGATGTAGAAAGAGACCTAGCGATCAATGCACTGATTTTAGGATCTGGATTGAGACTCTCCGAAGTTGTAAATATTAACTTGGATGATCTATCTTTGGATAAGAATAAGGTGGTAGTAACTAGAAAAGGAAATAAGAGAGATGCGGTCAATATAGCAGCATTCGCAATGGAATATTTAGCTAATTATCTAGCTATTCGGAAAGAACGATATAAAGTGACAGAAAACGAAAAAGCATTATTTCTAGCAATTTACCAAGGAGAAGCCAAACGTATATCCGGTATTGCAATCGAACGGATGGTAGCAAAATATTCGAAAGGATTCAGAGTACAAGTCAGTCCGCATAAACTGCGTCATACATTGGCTACTAGACTCTACCAACAGACAAATTCTTTGGTATTGACTGCCCAACAATTGGGACATTCAAGTACAAATACAACAACTTTATATACTCATATAGATAATGCAGCTACCATTGATGCATTGAACGCTTTATGAGTATAATATATAAATAGCCAAAATAGTAAAGTGAGAATAATGAATGAAACCATGAATCCTTTTAACGTAAATGGATTCATGGTTCTTTTTTTGTTGTAACCAATAATCTTTTGTTAATAAATATGATTAACTATTGAGTAATTCATAATAAATTATAATTACTGGCAAGTAGAGGTGGGAGAGTATAAAATATTTTGTGTAAATGAAAAAATCCATACAAAAAAGGAAGTCCCTTCTGTAGAATAAAGTTAACGACAACCAATTCACAGAAAAGAGGACTTCCCTATGAATGATTTTACTACAG
>NZ_JAPMLG010000027.1:0-3428 GCF_035726925.1 Enterococcus sp. E5-37 | reverse complement strand
TCTGTAGTAAAATCATTCATAGGGAAGTCCTCTTTTCTGTGAATTGGTTGTCGTTAACTTTATTCTACAGAAGGGACTTCCTTTTTTGTATGGATTTTTTCATTTACACAAAATATTTTATACTCTCGAAACATTTGAGGAGTGTTACTACAAAAACAATAATAGTATTAAAAAGTAAATATGAGTTTACTTTTCTTTTTGTCGATTTTAAAGGAGCTTTAATTAAAGAAGTTGGATAAGCTATACTACTAATCAGTGTGTATAAGAGCAGAGCTGAAAAATTGTCATCATAGGAAATTTATTTAAAGAGTAGCTCATGCATACGGCGTAGTTCGAGAGCCACTTCGTCGGAGAAAAGTGAGCTACCTAAATTTCTCAAAGCAGAGCTGGTTATAAACGATTCCTCTATAGAAGAAGGGATCGTTTTTTCGTGTTTCTATTTAACCATTCTCCTGTATAACTAAAGGTGCACAAAAATTTTTGTACAAAATTACGTGAGGTGGCAGCTATGCCCAATTGTTTAGAAATTGTCCGACTTCATGAATTATCTATAAGCTAACGGTCTATCAGTTAAACACCCGCTGCTAATCGTAACACTGTCAGCAAAGTTATCAAAACAGTCTCTGTCCAGCAACTTAATTACCATGAACTAAAACAGTGGGATTATCAAAAAGTTGATGAATTATTTAAACAGCTAAAAGAAAAAAACATTGTCAAACGCATTTCACTATGCCTAATTATAAACAACTCACAAGAGAATTAGCGAAACCAGGTGTGACTATGCAGTTATTGTGGGAAGAATATGTAGATCAATACCTTCAAACCAACCTGCTCTATTATCAATTAACTCAATTCAAAAAATACTTTAACGAGTATCCCTCAAACAACCCTTCTCGCACATTTTGACTCACAATGGAGGAGAAAAAGTCGAAGTTGAATAGGGAGGATAGAAATTGACTTGGGTAGATCCTGACACGGATGAAGTTCTCTCTAGCTATCTTTTTTCTGTCGCCGTGTTACCGCTTAGCGGTTATACCTTTGCCTTTGGCTGCACGGATATAAAACAAGGCAATTGGATTTACGCACATATTCGCTTATTTGAATTTTTAGAAGGCGTACTGCTACTTATTGTTTCAGACAATTTGCGAACGGGTGTCACCACGCATACTTGTTCGACCTTGATTTTAAATCAAAGCCATGGAGACATGGCAAATCATTACCATACTGTTATTCTGCTAGCTCGTGTAAAAAAGCCTAAGAATAAAGACTTTGTTGAAAATACAGTGAAACAATTGACCGCTCGTGTGGTCGCCAGCATGCGTAATTGTACGTTTTTTAGTTTGGATGAATACTACCAACAATTAAGGGAGTAAATCCATCGATTCAATGCCACGCCGTTCCAAAAAAAGGCCGGTTCTCATTTGTCGCTCTCTCAAGAAATTGAAAAACCAGTCCTTCAACTCTTGCCCGATTATCCCAATGAATACTGCACTTATCAAACAGCGATAGTTCATACGAATAGCCACATTAGCTTTCAGAAGCATTACTATTCGGTTCCTTACAAATTTATTGGAGAGAAAGTGATATTGAAAATTTATGCCGACTATCTAGAAGTCTTTGACGGGAAACTCTTTCTCTGCCAATATTCCACCAAACATAAACTGTCTGGTTATTACACGACAGAAGAACGTCACTTGCCAGAACGATCTGCGACATATGGAAAATGGAATAGCTCTCGTTACATGCAATGGGCCCTCCGCAAGGGACCAAATGCCGTCATTGTCGTTGGAAAAATGTTTCAACAAGGATCGGAAGAACAATACTACCAAAGGGTCCACCCGCTATTAAAATTAGCAGGCAGCTATTCCAACCAAAGATTAGACAATGCCTGCCAACTATGGCTATCAACTTCTCCCACGGTGCAGCACAACTAATTGGTCAATACTACAACTTTGTGTACTATATTTTTGAAGATTACCGCAATATTCACTTAAGGATGCAAGATGTCGCGGTTTAATTAGTCAAAGAAATTGAAAAGACCGGTCTATTTGAAATCATTATCGATGACTCCGAATTATCAGTGGTTTGCTATAAGATGAAAGAATATAGGGATTGGTCTAATCCGAATAAGTTCTATGTTTTATCGCACTCTATCAGAAAATTTGCACTTGACTTTAAACGAATAGTCCGTTTTTTATTTTAGTGAATTCTCAACAAATCTCTATATGAATCCTGTGAACTACCCATCTCACAAAGAGTATCTTTTACTTTAAAATATCCAAAAGTGAAAAGAATACAAATACATAGTAGGATTACAAATTTTGTTTAAGAGGCGTGGGTATCCCTTTCGTTCGTCTCTTTTTTTTGTCTTTTTTCTCAAAAACAGAATACGACTTATTCTGAAAAAGTAATTATAATAAATTCAGCTTGGAAATAAGAGAAATTATGAACTATGTTAAGGGGGGACAAACTAATTTATAGGATAGAAGATGTACGACTTGGCAGCTGTCGGTGTTAATGGATTTGAGAAAGTTCAAATCCATTTAGCAAAGCACACAAATTTTGACGATTTAAGTTTGCTATAGCAACAATAAAGCATTGGATCTTTTAATGTGTACTTTGGATACCAATACATTTTTTTATTAGCATAGCTATCATAAAGAACAGTACAAAAGAGAGGGAGAACTAGAATGAAGAAGAAAAGCTATCGATATTACAAATCAATAATTTGGCTGATGGTTGCTGGTGTAGTTTTAAGTAACACTGCTCCATTTGTTTTAGCAGAGTCTTTTGCAAGCACAACTCCTAGCGAATGCATCTCCCAAGAACTGGAGACAAAGAGCTCAGATGAGTTATTGGATAGTTCTTTTGAACAGGTACCTTTGCCTGACACAGGAGAAAATGCTATATCAGAATCAACTACTCAAGAAGAGTTAATAGATAAAACTCTCCCAGAAGGTCAAAATGAGTCTATAGAAGATGAGAATGCTACCAATGAAGGTGTCAAAGAAGGCACAACTGTTGCCCAAAAAGAGGTATCTAATTATGCGACAACCTTTGGAGCTTTTGAGGTTGATAACAATGTGGGAGTCAAAAGTGAAGAGATAGATGTAGGTGGCAAAATAAATGTACTTACTCTAGAAGGCGAAGGGGAAACCTACAGAGTCAGCATGAGTTCGAAAGGGATGACCACTACTAAGGATAGAATTGTGGTGTCCGCTAATGCCATACTGGATAGGCTACAATTAACTAGACAGAAAAATTAAGGTGTGTAGACTAGAAGAAAACATACCAGGAGGAATTTTTATGTCTAAGAGAACACGAAGAACTTTTTCACAAGAATTCAAGCAACAAATCGTCAATCTTTACTTAGCTGGAAAGCCACGTGTAGAAATCATTCGAGAATATGAACTAACGGCTTCAGCATT
>NZ_JAPMLG010000026.1:0-3561 GCF_035726925.1 Enterococcus sp. E5-37 | reverse complement strand
AACTGGCAAAGTCCCATCCAATTTCGTAAAACAACCGCAACGGTTGTGTAAAAATATCATTTTAGAGCATGAAAAAAGGAGTGGATTTCTCCACTCCAAAAAAGTCTAACTTTTGGGGGTCACTACACAAGACTTTTGTCACAGTTCCTTCTTTTTTTTGCTATGCTATACTAGATGTAAAAAATAGGAGAAATAAAATGAGGGAAATTTATTCTTTTGAATCAAAAATCTATGCTTCCGAAGTCGGCAAGGGCGGGGCATATATTATTTTTCCGTATGATATAAGAAAAGAATTCGGCGCTGGAAGAGTTAAAGTCCAAGCAACTTTTGACAATGTGCCGTATGAAGGCAGTATCGTGAATATGGGCGTGAAAAATCCAGATGGTTCAGTCTGCTACATCCTTGGACTACGAAAAGATATTCGTAAAAACATCGGAAAAGAAATCGGTGATATTGTAGCAGTTACAGTGAAGCAAAAATAAAAGAGGTTGTGACAAAAGACGTGTCACAATCTCTTGATAAACGGTGTTCAAAAGCCAGTTTCTCGGTAGTAAGTCAAATTTATGTAAAAATGTGGAAACCCATGTTTACAAAATTTTTCTTACTACTCAAAACGAAGCGGCTTTATCACAACCTCTTGATAAACGGCGTTCAATCAGCTGTCCCTCGGTATTAGCTCAAAAACGGCAAAATATGAGAAGCTATTTTTCCATTTTTTTCTCTCATACTCAGGTCATAACGCTGATTTCACAACCTCTTCTTTCATAATGGTTTTTCACCATCTTTATAATAAACTGGTTCTTTGATATGGAAATCTATTTTTTCCAACCAATCTAAAATTTTGTAACCTAACTCTTCTGACATCGGAAAAGAGGCGTTGATTTGTGCATTGGAGATATGGTCAACATGGATACCGGAAGTGATCGTACAACTTCCCGGAACGGCAGTTGTGATGATCACAGCTATTTTTTCGGCTAAGACATCGTCTTTATGGAACCGACCATCGTGGCTAGGGAAACGTACAGTTTGCATCTCTGTATCACGAGAAAATGTAGTGACTGTTCCGATATGTGGTGTATCTCCGCCTGTTAAAGTGATCAATAAGTCTTTACCGATTACTTTAACAGCAGCTTGGATCGTGAAACCTAGTTTGGTTACTTCAACTATCGTTTCTTTTTCCATATTAATCACCCTGCCAACGTTTTGAATGCTCATTTACAATTCCAAATTGATCCAAAAGTTTCATTGTATGGTGATTAACAAGATCTTGGATCGTTTGAGGCTGATTATAAAAAGCAGGGATTGGTGGTATGATTTGCACACCTAGTCGTGCTAATTTAGTCAAGTTTTCCAAGTGAATGGCATTTAATGGCGTTTCACGAGGAACAATGACTAACTTTCGTTGCTCCTTCATTGTTACATCAGCAGCACGTGCAATAAGGTTGTCGCCTAAACCAACAGAGATACCTGCGACTGTTTTCATACTTGCCGGTACGATGATCATTCCATCGGTCAAAAATGATCCGCTGGCGACAGCAGCACCTAAATCTTTGTTTGAATAATGGTAATCAAACAGGCTTTCGAATTCATTTAGTGATAAGTCGGATTCCAGCTTTAAGTTCTGTTTTGCCCATGGACTGATGATTCCGTGTGTTTCTACCATCGGATATTCTTTTAGTTTCTTCACGAGGTTGATGGCATAAATGGTGCCTGAAGCGCCACTTACACCAATCACGATTTTTTTCTTCCGTTGTGCCAATTGTTCCATTTTCCGCACTCCTTTTTATGATGTCAAAACAGTTGCAGATCATTCATTATTTCAAATATTTTTCCCAATCTTCTACTTCTTGGAATTTTGCACGTACAAAATGTTCTTTCATATCGAAAGGAACTGTACCGTCAAAGATAGTTTTTGCACTCATCCCACGAAAACGAATAGAGCCAGGATTATATTCTGGTAATTCAGATGGGTCCAATGGATGGTTCCTCATTCCTGGGATCACGATGATATCTTTATCTCCTTGGAAACGAGTGTTGAAAGTCCAAACTACATCGTTCATGTCGAAAATATCAACATCTTCATCGACTAAAATGACTGTCTTCAATTCTTTGAAGGCTGATAAAGCAAGAATAGCTGCTTGACGCTGAATACCTTCATCCGCTTCGTTTTCTTTACGGATTTGCATGATGGTCATCAATTTACCACCACCTGCAGGAGGATTGTAGACATTTACTACTTTTCCTGGAATAGCTTTATCGACTAAGGCAAGAATACTTGCTTCTGTAGGGATACCAGCCATAGATACGTGTTCTTCACTGGGACCAATCGTTGTTTGCATGATTGGATTGTCTTTTCGGTGAGTAACTGCTTTGACTTTCACTACTTGTACAGCTGGATTAGCATCCCCAGTATAGCCAGGAAATTCTGGCATTGCTTTTCCTGAGTTCGTGTTGATATCTTCTTGCATTGTTTCATTTGGCATGATTTCTGCTTCGATGATGAATTCAGCACGAGCAATACCCACTTCATTGACTGCTATACCATCAACGATTTGAATAGGTTCGTTACGCAAAGCTCCTGCACACCATAGTTCATTGTAGCCAAGTGGAGTGGTAGGTGGTTCGAAAGTCGTGCCAATGGCAATTGCTGGATCTAAACCAATATTGATAGTGATAGGCATTGGTTTATTCAAGGCTTCGAATTGTTTTTGGAAGTGACCAATGTGGCGTCCGCCAGGCATGATGTACATACCGATCGTATCTTTATCTTCTAGAACCATACGATGGATCGTTACATCGCTCATTGTTTTTTCTGGATCTGATCCTAAGACTACACCCATTGTGATGTATGGACCAGCATCTTCAGGAGTATTTGTAGGTGCAGGCAAAATGTTGCGAATATCGAAGTCTGCATCGGTAGATAGATGAACGACTTCTTGTGCTGGAGCGTCTGCTTTGTCTACTTTCACAGGTTTGATTGGATTTTCTACAGCGTCTTTCAAGAAACGGCCAAGTGTTCGATAATCATGGTGCAAAATTTCACCTACACGTTTACGACTAGCCATTGTCCCGATGTTCACGCGCGTGCCGGGGAAACCTTTGATATTGTTGAAAGTCATAGCTGGTCCTTCTTGAGTCGGACGTTTTACTGTACCGCCAGCACCGATATAACGGTAAACACCAGATAATTCTGCTTCAGGATCGATTTCAATATCTGTTTCGTGATATTGACCTGGAAGTGTTTTTAGTTCTTCGATGACTTTTCTTAAATCATACGATTGATCTGTCATGAGAGATTCCTCCTTAGTTGTCTTTACCTATCTATAGTAAAAGGTGAAAAAGAGGAAAACAATTCAACTTGTTCGGTAAAGTATTCTACAATGGAATGGATACGTTTTTTTGATAATAGAGTAAATTATGATATACTTATCACTGTATTATTTGTCAAATTAAGCGAGACAAAACTTTCCATTTACGTAACTCAAAAAAACTTCTAATGGTGTTTGGTAATTTAGTGATTTTCTAGGGATATGGTTTCTTTTGGACGCAACGGATGAGATG
>NZ_JAPMLG010000025.1:0-3716 GCF_035726925.1 Enterococcus sp. E5-37 | reverse complement strand
GAAGGCCGTAAGGCAGTTGATATTGAAAATTCGATTAATGAATGGCTTCAATCCGTACCCAAAAATCTTTTCAAATCAATTACCTTTGATTGTGGAAAAGAATTCTCTAATTGGAAAAGTATTAGTACTTGAAATATGATTTTTATTTAGTCGTTCACAAACATTTCACACTTTTTGGCTGTTCACAATCGCAAACAAAGTTGTGCGTTAACGACCACACGTGATAAAATAGTATGTGAATGACTATGGATTCATTGTATGAGAAAAAGCCCTTCCAATCAGGAAGAGCTCGGAAAGGTTCGGAAGAACTCGGAATTTGCAGGGGGAAAAATGTATGCTGTTAAATGAATATGTATCTGTACTTTTTAACAATAGCGGAAGCGAGCATAAAATTAGCGATTTCTTTCTTGAGCTTGTTGATAACTACATGGAAGAACCACGAAATCAAGAGTCTCGCAAACAGTACGATGATGGCAAATACAATCCATTTCGAACTCTAGAAATGGATACCGTTGATAGATACTTCAAGGATTCTCCTAATACGCCCGCAGTGAAAAATATTCAGACGGTTTACAACCGAAAAGACGAGATAAAGTTTGCAGCATACATTAAAAATCTGAAGTTAAATTCTACAAATCAAGAGAATATCTTAAATGAGTTCGAAAATGCATCTAGCAGCTTTGGCGAGGAACAGAAATTCGAATATGGCTGTGCAATATTATTTACTGAGGTCTTGAAAGACATCATTGATGGAAATGCTCATACTTATCTTGATAATCAACTCCCGTCTGTATCAGCGACAAAATCTCAAAAATCATTAGTTCCTCTAAAAGAAGCCTACTATGACAAGAAATCTGGAAAGGTTGTTTTTGCATCTGGAGAAATTGAAGTACCGAAAGAAATCGCTCCACCAGATGACATCTGTGAACATGAGCTCAACTACATCAACTGTCTGTTAGCTGCCTACTCGGAGTTCACAAGAAAATCACTTACAGCAGAAACGCTCCCTGAACGATTCAAGCAAGATTTCATTGACCAACGGAAGAATTTTTATTCCGCTGAATGGGTAGAACGCATCGCTCGTGAGAAATTTGATGACGATGGAGAAACAGCAGAAATATGGAAAGGCGACACCTATGAATTTATTTCATCTACTCTGTCAATGATGTATCCTAATGCATATCAGCGAATGCTAGAGGTCATGCGAGAAGCTGTGAAATGTCAAACAACCTCTGCTATTGAAGAATTTAAGAACATCATGCGACCAACCTCTCGGAAAGGCGTTTGTCACATTCTTGCAAACGAAGGAAGGCTAAAGTGGGTGGATGAATATGAAGACTAAGCCTTTTAACTCAAACACTGAGATCTCACTCAGAATACTTCTTACGCTACTGTGTAATCAATCAAATACTAATCTCACAACTGATAGAATTACTATTTTAGATTTTGTAACAATCTATTCTAGAGAATTCGGCATCTCTGAAAATAGTCTTCACGGTGATAATGACTTTAGTTTCACTGAATATGCAACTAGAAGAAAGCAAATTAATGAGAACATCAAACAATTAGTCCTGAAACGGCTTATAAAAATTTCTGCTACCGACAATGGTTTCACTTATTCAATTACGGAAGCTGGAAAAAAGGTAGCTAAAAGTTTAAGTTCTGAGTACGCCAAACAGTATCTGTATTATGCCAATCTTGCAAAAGAGTATGTTCAGAATAAATCAGAAACTGATATTGCTAGGCTCATTGCTGAAGAATCTGCACGAGCACTTAGACGGAGGTAAGAGAATTGTCTTTTTATATAAAGAAAGTAACCGTAACAGGACGGGATAAAGAACCTGCCACCATCTCATTTTCAAGAGGATTAAATATCATCTGTGGTGTCTCTGATACCGGTAAAACTGGTATTTTGAAGACTATCAGCTATTTCTGGAATGGTGAAAAACCATTTGATGCCGAAAGTACAGGATATGATCACGCTAAGATAGATATTGGAACCGACAGAGGAACTATTAGCCTTGAGCGTGATTTCAAGAAAAGAAGCCGAACAATTATCCTTGTTAAAAGCAACGATCCTTCGATTCAAGATGGCGAATATGATACTGAATACAAAAAAGGCGGAAATAATAACCCTGTTATCAACGAACTATGGTTGAAACTAATCGGTATTCCTAATCTCCCGATGATTCCATGGAACAAAAATTTCGAGAGAAAAAGACTTACTTGGAATGTGTTGTCACATTTGTTCTTACTTCAAGAAGATAATATGGTACGGAAAACCTCCATTTATCAACCAGAAATCTACGACATAACATATTTCATAGCCTGCTTGCTTTTCTTGCTAACTAATGATGATTTTTCTGATGAGCAAACTCGCGAAAAGGACGCACTGACTGCAGCCAAAAAACAGGCACTAAAATCATTCGTCTCAGCACAAATTCAAGGAATGTCTGAACGTAGTAAGGAAATTCGACACAAACTCTCTGAATTTGATTCTGTTGATTACGTGGCCACAATTGAAGAGCAAAAAATACTACTCGAAAAAGCTGAGTCTGCATTGAAATCTGCCATTGAAACTAGCCAAGATTTGCTCAGTAATCTATTGCTACAGCAAGAAAAGCTCGGAAACGCTCAACTTACCTTGAATCAATTCAAGGATCTCGAATCTCAGTACTTAGCAGATATTAAGCGACTTACGTTCATTGTCGAAGGCGGTACTCACCTGCAACACAATCATACAATTACCATTTGCCCAGTATGTGATTCGAAAGTCGAAATAGAAAATGAGTCAACCTACATCGAAGCTTCAAAAGCTGAGCTCTCTCGCATCCTGATGCAGTTGGATGGATTAACCGCCAGTAAAAAAGATGTTCATTCGGAACTCAATGATTCTAAAGCAAAAATTAAATTTCTTGAGGAGCAACGTGCAACCATCAATTTTACAATTGAAAGTGATTTGGCTCCCCATGCGAAAACGTTAAAAACAACAATCGAACGATATCAAGAAGGCATAGAATTACAAAACGAATTGAACGTAATCAAGCAAATGTCTCAAACTTGGAATGATAACTTGGAGGAAGAAATTAAGGCTCCGCCAAAGCAAGTTGATTTCTCGCCAAAGAAAAACTTTCCCTCCAACTTTGTGAGAGATTTGAATGCTATCGTTACCCGTATACTGGAAGAAGCTCAGTACGAAAACTTTAACCACGCCACTTTCAACCTTCGTTCTTTCGATATTGAAATAAATGGGAAGAAGAAATCCACGCACGGCAAAGGCTATGTTGCATTCATCAACTCAGTATTTGCACTTATGTTCCGTGAGTATATTCAGGATATTTCTGCCCATAAAGTTGGTTTTTTAGCGCTTGATACTCCCCTTCTTGGTTTAGACCAAGGTGATGACACGCCAGAAAGCATGAAATATGGGCTATTCAATTATTTATTGAATCATCAGCATAATGGACAAGTAATCGTGATTGAAAATACAAATAGTCTACCTGATTTACCATATGAGGTGGATAGGCTACAATTAACTAGACAGAAAAATTAAGGTGTGTAGACTAGAAGAAAACATACCAGGAGGAATTTTTTATGTCTAAGAGAACACGAAGAACTTTTTCACAAGAATTCAAGCAACAAATCGTCAATCTTTACTTAGCTGGAAAGCCACGTGTAGAAATCATTCGAGAATATGAACTAACGGCTTCAGCATT
>NZ_JAPMLG010000024.1:0-4335 GCF_035726925.1 Enterococcus sp. E5-37 | reverse complement strand
CTCGTTTGGTGTAAGATGGGTATAAGTCATTTATGTTCACTCTCCTTGTATGCTTTAGCGGGTATTACAATTTGAGTGTAACATAAATGGCTTTTTTATTTGTCTCGCTTAATTATACAAACGGCGTTTTATAAAGCAATCATTCCTGAGAACTTAGATGAGGTTAAACTTTATTTATGGGAAGATAACGGAGAAATTGTCGGTTTTAGTGGTGTAAGTGCAGAAGAATTAGTTATGCTATTTCTTGATCCAGATTTTATTGGTAAGCGATATGGTAGTCAAATATTAATTGAGCTGATTGAAACTGAAGATATAAAAAGAATTGATGTTAATAGTCAAAATAAATATGCAAAACATTTTTATTTAAGCCATGGATTTGAAATTGAATCTGAAGAAGACTTAGATGGTTTTGGTAAACCATACCCTATAACGCATTTAGTAAAAAAATAATTCATGAATGGTTTATTACCTGATTGAACATGAATAAAAGTAATATTTTTATTTTGATGGCCTATTTCTAGGTTATGAATTATCCAGATCAAATTTGTGTATTACATTCAGTAATAAGGTGCTTATCTTAGGATCAACTTATGATACTAGCTGACCAAGGATGTACCAGTTATAGAAAATCAGTTAAAGTAAAAATGATAAAAATCTTATGTCAACACTGATTTAGGCTGACCTGTGGGTTAGGAGAAAGACAGGTCGGTAGCTTTTAATACAAAAAATGGCTTGTATGTATCTAGATAGTTAACTGAAATTAGAAATGTTCTTATTTTTAACGGAGTAAGAAAAATAGGCTGCTTTAGGTCTGAATACTTTTTCAATATAATGAAGATATCAAAGGCGACAGGAGTGTTTTTATGAATAAGAATCCTCATAATCTAAAGTTGGTAGCAGTAGATATGGATGGAACATTTGCTCGTACTGATTACACATACGATATCCCAAGGTTCAAGGCTGTTTTATCGCGAATGAAAGCTGTTGATTGTCAATTTGTTGTTGCAAGTGGAAATCAATACTACCAATTGAGATCGTTATTTCCAAATTATTATGATGAATTAAGTTTTGTTGCTGAAAATGGTGCTTTTGTTAAAGATAAAACAGAGGTACTATTTTCAGCCGATATGCCTAGAAAAGCGATCGAGGTGGTCCTTGATTTATGTAAAGACTATCCTGAAGTAAAAAATGTGATGTGTGGTCTGAATAGTGCCTACTGTGAAAGAGGAAAGGTGAGTCAAGCATTTTTTGATCTAACCAATATCTATTACCATAGATTAGAATGGGTAGCTGATTTTGCAGAAGTTCAAGATAAAATTTTAAAATTTGCTCCGACTATGCCTGTTGAAAAAACCGAATTTTACGTTGAATTGTTCCGTGAAAAATTAGCCGGGCTATTAGTACCTACCAGTAGTGGTCATGGTTCTGTAGACTTGATTCTTTCTGAGTGCCATAAAACTTTCGGCTTGAAAATGTTAGTTGAGCGCTTGGGGATTAATCCTGACCAGTGCGTTGCTTTTGGAGATGGGGGCAATGACATTGAGATGTTGGAGTATTGTGGTCTGAGTTATGCAATGGATAATGCAACGGAAGCTGTTAAGCAAGTTGCTAAGCATCAATGTCCTTCAAATGACGAAGACGGTGTTTTAGTGACGCTCGATCGATTGTTCCCTAACACGTAAACACTAGGTAATTCATCAAAAAACCTCGATATAAGAAATATTCGAGGTTTTAAAACTATATTTAGAACAGATTTACGAAGCGTCTGATGAGTCAAAATAGACTTGGACATTGCTATCTAAAATACCACTTTCATTCTTTAAACGAATTGTTTGATTTGATGGAGTTACCTCTAATACTAAATGCCCATTAATAAAGGTAGTATCGTATTCAGATGTTTTAACTGTTGCTTCTTCGCAAGGTATTGTTAAATCATATGCTGGAATATAATGTTGTGTGGAAACTAATAAAAAATGATCACCAATCATACAGCATCCCTCTGCTGAAGAAAATTGATTAGAGCCATCATTTAAAGTTAACAAGAATCCATCCTTTAAACGAGGTACTTGCTTAAATACTTCTGGTTGTACTTCTAAAAATAAATTATCGCTCATTTTCACGACCACCATCGACTTCCACAGTTGAAATTGACATTTTATTTAACACACCTATTCCCCCTTAACTATAACTCAATTCTATATAAAAAATATTCTATTCTCAAATAATTGAACTTTTCAAATCGCCAATTTACTTCGGCTTTATCAGAGCTCATTCATATCAAGAGCGATTAACGCTGTAAAAATTAAACCGAAGATCTGATAAATTTTCTCTATTTTCTACAATATTTAAAACGCTTCCTTAGTCTATTATATATCTATTTCTCTTAGGAGTATGTTTAGATGTTTGAATAATAGTTGCCCAACTTTAAAGGTTATTCTTATAATATTTTACTTCATTTTCCAATAGAAAATTCAAAGGATTACTGGTTTTTCTAAAATAGTTTAGTTTAAATACATAAGTATCCTCCGACACTGTATTAGTTCATAATCATCTAAGTCAAGTCCAGACTCCTGTGTAAAATGCTATACAATGTTTTTACAATTTCTACTTATCAAAATTGATGTATTTTCTTGAAGAATAAATCCATTCATCATGCAGGTCCATAAGAACGGCTCCAATTAAGCGATTGGCTGATGTTTGATTGGGGAAGATGCGAATAATCTTTTCTCTTCTGCGTACTTCTTGATTCAGTCGTTCAATTAGATTGGTACTCTTTAGTCGATTGTGGGAATTTCCTTGTACGGTATATTGAAAGGCGTCTTCGAATCCATCATCCAATGATGCGCAAGCTTTTGAATATTTTGGTTGATCGATATAATCATGAATCAATCGATTTTTAGCCTCACGCGCTAAGTTAATATCTGTGAACTTAAAAATTCCTTTAACAGCTTCTCTGAAAGATCTTGAATTTTTTTTAGGAATGGTGGTAAAGATATTTCTTAGGAAGTGAACTTGGAATCTTTGCCAACTTACGTTGGTGAAGGATTTTCTAATGGCAGAGACTAATCCTTTGTGCGCATCAGAAATAACGAGTTCCGTACCTTGTAAACCGCGTTCTTTTAGGTATTCAAAAAATGTTGTCCAGGTCTCTTCGCTTTCGCCACTTTGAATCATGAAGCCGATAATTTCACGGTCGCCATCTTTGGTTATTCCAATCGCTATATGACAGCTTTTTGAGAGTACTCGATTTTCTTCTCGTACTTTTATATAGAGTACATCGGTCATTAAGTAAGGATAATTTTTTTCTGATAATAAACGATTCTGCCACTCGTTAACCATAGGTTCTAGCTGTTCTGTTAAGCTAGAAACGAAGGACTTAGAGACGGATTTACCACAAAGTTCTTCCACAATTTTTGATACTTTACGAGTTGAAGCGCCTGATACATACATTTCCAACATTGAAACCATGAGGGCTTTTTCGTTTCGTTGATAACGTTCAAACACTGTGGGTGAAAAATGGCCATCACGTGTTCTGGGTACTTTTTATTCTAGCGTGCCTACACGTGTCGTAAAGCTGCGCTCATAATAGCCATTTCGTTGACTTTGTCGGTTTTCTGTTCGTTCATATTCTTTTGCTTGAATATATTCTGTTCGTTGATTTTCCATTAGTTGATTAAATACCGTTGTTAAAATATTTTTAGAAACGTCATCCTTTACAGAATATTCAATAATGCTTTGAATCTCTTCGCTTTTCAGTGTAAAATGTACTTGGGTCATGTAAAAGTCCTCCTGGGTATGTTTTTGTCGTTAAAAACATTGTACCGTAAAAGGACTGTTATATGGCCTTTTTACTTTTACACAATTATACGGACTTTATCTAATTTTCTACGTTTTCCTTTTCATATATTATTATTTGTCAAATTAAGCGAGACAAAACTTTCCATTTACGTAACTCAAAAAAACTTCTAATGGTGTTTGGTAATTTAGTGATTTTCTAGGGATATGGTTTCTTCTGGACGCAACGGATGAGATGAATCCTTGATTGACTTGGTTGAAGTCCATTTCTTTTGGTAGTCCATCTTTTCGGAGGAGTCCGTTTGAATGTTCATTTAATCCCCGTTGGGAAGGCGTTCCTGGGTCTGCGAAATAAATATCAATATCATTTGTATTACTAATACTTTTCCAATTAGAGAATTCTTTTCCACAACCAAAGGTAATTGATTTGAAAAGATTTTTGGGTACGGATTGAAGCCATTCATTAATCGAATTTTCAATATCAACTGCCTTACGGCCTTCTGGTTTCAAGGCGATAATGGCTTTTGAAAGTCGCTCAAC
>NZ_JAPMLG010000023.1:0-5715 GCF_035726925.1 Enterococcus sp. E5-37 | reverse complement strand
CTACAGAAAAAAGAAGCAAATGGTACTTATCAGCCAATTGACAGCCAAACAACGAATGAAAAAGGTCTTGCCAGTTTTGATTCACTCACACCTGGTAAATACCGAGTCGTTGAAACAGCTGGTCCTGCCGGATATGATACTTCGCCGGGAAATTATGAATTCCAAATCGATAAATATGGAAAAATCATTTACACGGGAAAAAATACCGAGATGACAAATAATGTATGGACGCTCACTCATCAAAATCGACTAAAAGCGTTTGATCTAACGGTACACAAAAAAGAAGACAACGGACAGACATTAAAAGGAGCAAAATTCAGACTGCAGGGACCAGAAATGGACTTAGAATTGCCAAAAGATGGACAAGAAACAGATACCTTTCTATTCGAAAATTTAAAACCTGGAACTTATACGCTGACCGAAACTTTTACACCAGAAGGATACCAAGGTCTAAAAGAGCCAGTTACTATAGTTATACACGAAGATGGGTCAATTCAAGTGGATGGACAAGATCATGAATCTGTTCTGTCACCAGGAGCCAAAAACAACCAGATTTCTTTAGACATCACGAATCAGGCAAAAGTACCATTACCTGAAACGGGAGGAATTGGCCGTTTAGGAATCTATCTAGTAGGGATGATTGGTTGTGCGTTTTCTATTTGGTATCTTTTTTTGAAAAAAGAAAGAGGGGGCAGCTAAATATGAAAAAACTTGGTTGGCTTAGTATGTGTCTCTTCTTGTTACTATTTAAACCAGCTTTTACTCAGGCAGCAACAGAAACAGAAACAGAAATGGTTCAGATTACTTTACACAAATTGCTTTTCCCAAACGGGCAACTGCCGAAAAATCATCCAAATGACGGACAAGAAAAAGCGTTATTACAAACGTATCGAGGATTAAATGGTGTCACATTCCAAGTTTATGATGTCACAGATTCTTTTTACCATCTACGGGAAAAGGGCAAAACGGTAGAAGAAGCACAAACAGAGATCGCAAAAAACGGTGCGTCTTCCGGTACGTTTACCGCAGAAGCAACAACTACAACTCTTAACAACGAAGATGGTATCGCTTCTTTTTCTCTGGCCGCTAAAGATCAAGGAAAAAGAGATAAAGCGTATCTTTTCATTGAATCCAAAGCACCAGAAGTCGTCAAAGAAAAGGCAGAGAATATGGTAGTTGTTCTTCCTGTATATGGACAAAACAATCAAAAACTTTCAACTATCCATTTGTATCCTAAAAATGAAGAAAACGACTACCCTGATCCACCTTTTGAGAAGGTATTAGAAGAGCCTAGAAATGATTTTACGATTGGTGAAAAAATCACTTATTCCTTGCATACGACAATTCCTGTAAATATCCTTGACTATCAAAAGTTCGAATTGTCAGATAGTGCGGATGAAGCATTAACGTTTTTACCTAATAGTTTAACGATTTCATCGAATGGAGAAAAGCTGACAGAAGGCTTTGTCATACACAAGAAACCTCACGGATTTGATGTTTTATTTTCGATCCCTTCGTTGGAAAAATATGCTGGAAAAAAACTGACCATTTCTTATCAGATGCAGCTAAGCAGTACAGCACAGGCGAACAAGGAAATCAACAACAACGGAACACTGGATTTTGGTTTTGGTATCAGTACAAAGAAAGTCTCTGTATATACAGGGAGTAAGCAATTTGTCAAAATCGAGACAAATAAACCAGATAAACGATTAGCTGGCGCAGTATTCCTTATTAAAAACAAAGCAGGAAATTACCTCCAGCAAACAGCCAACGGATACAAGTGGACAAAGAACGAATCAGATGCGCTTCACCTGATTTCCGATAAAAATGGCGCTTTTTCAATTTCCGGGTTGAAAACAGGAAGTTATCGATTAAAAGAGATCGAAGCACCTTCTGGTTATATTTTAAGTGAAACAGAAATTCCGTTTACCATTTCAACTTTTCTTTCTGAGGATAAAGAGGCGGACAGTATATTGAAAGTAGTCAATAAAAAAGAAAATAGCCGTCCATTTCTTCCAAAAACAAACGAAACGAAAAATACACTTTTAGGCGTTGTTGGTATGGTATTCGCAAGCTTTGCAATCTGGTTGTTTATCAAAAAAAGAACAGGAGTGAAAAAATGAAAAATCATAAAAAAATAAACGTTATGTTAGGAGTACTTTTCCTTATTTTACCATTACTCACAAACAGCTTCGGCGCAAAAAAAGTGTTTGCAGAGGAGACAGCAGCTCAAGTCATCCTTCATAAAAAGAAAATGACTGATTTACCCGATCCTTTAATCCAAAACAGCGGTAAAGAAATGAGCGAATTCGATCAATACCAAGGATTAGCCGATATTTCATTTTCAGTTTATAACGTCACTCAAGAATTTTATGCGCAACGAGATAAAGGAGCGTCCGTGGATGCAGCAAAACAAGCAGTCCAGTCTTTGACTCCTGGTACACCAGTTGCTTCAGGAACGACAGATGCTGATGGAAATGTCACTTTATCTTTACCTAAAAAACAAAATGGGAAAGATGCAGTCTACACGATCAAAGAAGAACCAAAAGACGGAGTGTCAGCTGCCGCAAACATGGTTTTAGCTTTCCCTGTATATGAGATGATCAAACAAGCAGATGGCTCTTATAAATACGGGACAGAAGAACTAGATACTATCCATCTCTACCCTAAAAATACAGTCGGTAATGATGGAACGTTGAAAGTTACAAAAATCGGTACTGCCGAAAACGAAGCACTAAATGGAGCAGAATTTATTATTTCTAAAGAAGAAGGAACACCAAGCGTCAAAAAATACATCCAAAGTGTCACAGATGGATTGTACACTTGGACAACTGATCAAACCAAAGCCAAACATTTCATTACTGGTCATTCTTATGACATCGGCAACAATGACTTTGCCGAGGCATCTATTGAAAAAGGCCAGTTGATCGTTAATCATTTAGAAGTTGGAAAATATAATTTAGAAGAAGTAAAAGCTCCTGATAATGCGGAAATGATTGAAAAGCAAACAATCACGCCTTTTGAGATCCTGGCAAATAGCCAAACACCAGTAGAAAAGACCATCAAAAATGATACGTCTAAAGTTGATAAAACAACACCTCAATTGAATGGAAAAGATGTCGCAATCGGTGAAAAAATTCAATATGAGATTTCTGTCAATATCCCATTAGGTATCGCTGATAAAGAAGGAACGCAAAACAAGTACACAACATTCAAACTTATCGATACTCATGACGCTGCTTTAACATTTGATAATGATTCTTCAGGAACGTATGCTTATGCCTTATATGATGGAAATAAAGAAATCGACCCAGTAAATTATTCTGTCACTGAGCAAACAAACGGATTCACGGTTTCAGTTGATCCGAATTATATTCCTTCATTAACTCCTGGCGGTACATTGAAATTCGTTTACTATATGCATTTGAACGAAAAAGCAGATCCAACCAAAGGATTTTCTAACCAAGCAAATGTCGATAACGGGCATACAAATGATCAAACACCACCGTCAGTCGATGTCGTTACTGGGGGCAAACGATTTGTTAAAGTAGATGGTGACGTTACATCAGATCAAACACTTGCTGGAGCAGAATTCGTCGTTCGTGATCAAGATAGTGACACAGCGAAATATTTATCGATCGACCCATCCACAAAAGCCGTCAGCTGGGTATCGGCGAAAGAATCAGCAACGGTTTTTACAACCACAAGTAACGGTTTAATCGATGTGACAGGTCTAAAATATGGCACGTACTATCTGGAAGAAACGAAAGCGCCAGAAAAATATGTTCCATTAACAAACCGTGTAGCATTTACTATTGATGAACAATCTTATGTAACAGCAGGACAGTTGATTTCTCCTGAAAAAATACCAAATAAACACAAAGGTACACTTCCTTCAACAGGCGGTAAGGGAATCTATGTGTATATCGGTGCAGGAGTAGTCCTTCTACTGATTGCTGGACTGTACTTTGCTAGACGCAAGCACAGTCAGATTTAGTCTTTTTGCAAGAATTGGAAAAAGGAGCAGCGGATTACGCAAATGCTCCTTTTTCTTTTATTATCAAACAGTCATCACAAGGAGAACACAAATGAAACCAAAGAAAAGGAAACTTCTAGATCTGCTGATGCTTTTCTTGCTTCTCTCAGGAATAGGGATACTAGCTTATCCATTTGTTAGCGACGCGCTGAATAATTATCTGGATCAGCAGATCATCTCTCATTATCAGCAACAAGCGGTCAAAGAAAATGAAGAAGTCATGGCTAAAATCCAAGAAAACATGACAAAGAAAAACCAGCAATTAGCAAAAGAAGGTGGAAATTCAGGTGCAGATCCCTTTACTAAGAAAAAAGAACCTGTGAAAAAGGATAGAACCTATTTTGAGAAACATACGATCGGTATTTTGACGATCCCCAAAATCAATGTCAACTTACCGATTTTTGATCAAACAACGATGAAACTATTGGAAAAAGGAGCTTGTCTGCTCGAGGGAACCTCATACCCTATTGGAGGCAAATCGACACATGCGGTACTTTCTAGCCATAGAGGCTTGTCGCAAGCAAAATTGTTTACAAATTTACCTCAATTAAAAATAAAAGATCACTTTTATATTGAAATTAACGGACAGTATCTTGCGTATCAAGTCGATCAAATCAAAACCGTAGAACCCACAGAAACAGAAGCGCTGCAAATCCAAGAAGATCAAGATCTAGTCACACTGGTTACTTGTACTCCGTATATGATCAACAGTCACCGTTTACTGGTGCGTGGACACAGAATCGTTGTTGAACCAGAAGAAATAAAGGAATCCTTAGAAAAAGTGAAACAGGCAAAGTGTACTGCATTTTTACTTGTAAGCGGTTTGATCGGTGTGCTCTTGTTGCTATTTTTAGTGATCCTAATAAAATTTTTAAAAAAGTAAGTATATAGTTTACGTAAACGGAATATCTTTTGTGTATAGTGGAATCTCACGAATGAAACGGAGTGTAATAAGATGGAGATAGAATTTAGACGAAAGCACGAATTCATCAATTAAGTATTAAATACAGTTACACATGGAATCGCAGCGTTATTAAATTTGCTTTTCTTCTACATTATTTCATAGTCTAATTTTTATAAAGGTAAAGAAAGTTTTCCAAGTATTCGATCATTGTTCGATCTATCTATCTCTTGATCACTGGTACGTATACACATTTTTGTCTCTTAATAGTACATGGAAAACGACTGATTTGATCTTGCTTAGTGTCATTTGAATACCATCAATAATTGGGAGTGTTTACAAATCTTTGACGTTAACAAAAAATAAATAAGGTGTCGAAAGTTTCAATGATCATTTACAATGTGATGTTCAATCATCGTTGTCTTATCTAATCTCTATCAAAATATTAATTTAACTGAATCACTAATCTTAGTTGTTGGAAGTAGCGCTGATGTTTTTAACTATCTATGTAAGTAATTGAGCGCTAAGAAATACGAATAAATTGGAGGTGTGACATAAGTTAGTTACACTCTATAAAAAATAAGGAGCACTCGAAAATGGCTTATTTTTTCTAGTGCTCCTTATTTTTTATATTTATCTTCAATGTTTCCAGTGGAATGGCAACAGTTTTTTTGACAAATTTTATAAGGTGCAGAACTTCTTTCCGTATGCTATTCCGATTGTCCTTGACAATGAGCCTCCTCGGATGTGACGATCTTCGGCAGGAGCTAACAGTTAA
>NZ_JAPMLG010000022.1:0-14858 GCF_035726925.1 Enterococcus sp. E5-37 | reverse complement strand
TCTGTAGTAAAATCATTCATAGGGAAGTCCTCTTTTCTGTGAATTGGTTGTCGTTAACTTTATTCTACAGAAGGGACTTCCTTTTTTGTATGGATTTTTTCATTTACACAAAATATTTTATACTCTCCTTCTGCTTACGTACATCTAAATTATTATCTACATTAACAATTTCCGTAATTAATTATAAAAAGCTTATTCCATTTAATTTCATTCTGGAATAAGCTTCTTATTTTCTAATGAGTTAGTGAATAATTTTTTTTACCATGCTTAATAGTATCTTTACGTCTCCTATACGCGTATCTCCTGTTTCTTTATCTATAATTGAACTATAAACATGAGGAATCACTTTTTTTACACCTGCATCGATTGCAATTTTCAGAATTTCTTCAAAGTTTGAAAGATCAATTCCTCCTGTTGGCTCTAAATAGAATTCATATTTTGCGCAAGCTTCCGCAACTGCTTTAAATTCTTCCCTATGTGCTAAGCCTTTCATCGGGAAATACTTGATTGAAGTACCTCCCATGTCTTGCAGCATTTGAATGGCAGTTTCAATAGGCACTTCAGCTGCTGGCGCTTGTGAACTTAACGGACCTGTAGCAATATTGACATAGCCGATCTTACCTGTTGGTGAAACCAATCCATTGATGACTGTATCATTTTGGCCCAATAAAGCACGAGAAGTCCCCACGCCAGTAAATACTTGATTGACATGTTGTGGTTGTAAAACCCCAGATAAACGCGAAACCATCTGACTTTGGTTTGGATCTCCAGCGCCTAATCCAACTGACAACGCATTATTGGTTGCGTCTTGGTACCTTTTCATATCTTCGATTGCTGCTTCATCGCTAGCATAATTTTTCGATAGCACACCTAGTACGACATGCCCTTCCGCTGCTTCATAGCATGCTTTTGCATTTTCAACTGAATGAGCTAATACATTTAAACATACACGATTTTTATAATAATTTGGGATAACTGACAATTTAAAAGCCTCCTACATGATTTCTCTCAATCTTTTTATAATTTTTTCCATTTCGTTTTGGCTGACAGAACGAATGTCGAACTCAATGATTCCGTTATTTGCTTGATATTCTCGGGTGTAGACTGCTGGATTTCGTGCTTTTAATTCCTGAATGACTTCTTTCGCACTTTTATCGCCATTAATCGTTACACTTGCTCGATAAATATCTCTGCCGGCACCATCTTGAACTATTTTCGCTGAAAGGTCAGGAAGTTGATTGATTGCGTTAACAAAAGGCGCTAATCGTTGCTTCATGGAGTCACCGGATTCGCTCCCATTTTTTAAATAATCTTCTAGTGCCTGGGTAAAGCCTAAAATATTATCTTTACCGATTTTCATTGCTCGGCCAATACCTTTAGACTGTAGCCGAATCCATTGAATATACTTCTTTTTTCCTATCACCAGTCCGGCACTCGGACCTTCGATTGCTTTTGCCCCAGAGTAAATCACTAAGTCAACGCCCATTTCGCTATATTTGAATAAATCTTCTTCCGCAGCTGCATCAACGATCAATGGCAAACGATGAGCTTTGGCAACTTCTACCATTTCTGCCACCGTCAGCATACTTTTCTGAACTGCATGATGACTTTTAATATATAGAAGCGCAGCAGTTTTTTCCGTAATCATCATGGAAACATGTTCCGGTGTACACATATTTGCATAGCCAGCTTCTATGACTTTTCCTCCACCTTGAGCAACCATTACTTCAACCGGTGTCCCATAATCTACATTATGTCCCTTAGGTATGATGATTTCCCGTCTAGCGATTTTTTCTGTATAGGGATGATAGACATGGTACATGTCGTCCTGTCCGATTAAAGCAGCAACAGATTGAGCAATCCCTGCTGAAGCAGAAGAAACGATTTGCGCATCTTCCACTTTCAGTAATTGAGAAAGATAAGCGCCGGTTTTGATGGCAAGATCACTCATCTCAAAAAAATGCTCGCCTCCAAATCGTTGTGCTGCTAGGACACTTTCAGATACCTTAGAAACCCCTAGGATCGTCATTTTTCCCGATGCATTAATGACTTCTTTTAAATCAAACTTTCCATAGCTAATTGTCATATATGACGCCTCCAATAATTGTTTTAATCGGTAAAATTTGTTCTTTAGCTATACGTGTAAATCCGTTGGAATCTTTCAATTCCTTTTCATTTTCAACAATCTCAAATATCGTCAAATCTGCATCATAATTGACAGCTAACTGGCCCTTATTCTTCAAATGAAAATTCCGTGCAGGAACTGCTGTAACTTTTTCAATGATTTCTTCCCAAGAATAGCCGACTACCCTCAATTTTTCTAAAGTAGTTGCTAGATCAAAAACTGGGCCATTTGTACGATTGCGGATGTAGATATCCGTACTAATAGAGGTAGCTTTCATTCCTGCTTTTAGTGCGGTTTCTGCCACATGGAAATTAAAGCTATCCGTCCCATGTCCAATATCAAAGACAACACCATTATTGTAAGCATCCCAGACAAAGTTTTTAATTTGATCTGTCTTTGGATCTAAAATACCGTTTGGTTTTCCATTAAAACAATGGGTCAATACATCGCCTCTTTCCATTCTTGACAATACTTCTTCTAACTCAGGAGGTGCAGAACCGATATGAACCATCAATGGCAGATCATTGTTTTCTGTCTGGATTTTTTTAGCTAATTCTAATGGCTTAATGCCATTTTCACCAACAACTGTCTTACTCATTCTCGCTTTGATCCCGACAATAAATTCCGGCAGTTCTGCTAACGCAGTACTTACTAGATCTTCTTGAATCTTTGTTAGATCAGCAAGTTCATCTTGTTTGACAATGCCCCATTTAGAGATATTCATTAGCGCATACACATTTGTCTTGACCGATTTCGTCAATTGATAAAATTCACGGATGTTTTCTGCTCCCGTAGTTCCAGCATCAATGACCGTCGTCACACCTTTTTCGACCCCTATCTGATCAGGATAGTCATAATAAAGATTCATCTTTTCATAGCAGTGGACATGATCATCGATCCACCCAGCGGATAAATAATACTTTCCCTCCAAGTCAACTACTTCTTGCGCCGGCTGATTTATTTCTGCTGCAACTGCTTTAATCATGCCTTTTTCTATAGCGACCTCTATTTTAGATCCATCAACCAACCTTCCATTTTTAATCAAAGTATCAAACATTTAATGACCCTCTTTCTATTAATTTACTGCCGGGAAGATTGCTCCTAAAATCATTGCTCCTAAAATAGCACCTCCAGCAATTGGTTTTTTCCAAGCATAGAATCCTAGTGCTCCTAATGTAGCGCCAATGCCGATTGGAATAGATGCTGCACACGCGCTTAATATAATTAATGGACCCAAAAAACGTCCAGATGAATTTCCTGCCCCCATCATGACGTCAGCACCAAAAGTGGAATTTGATTGATTGATCGTAAATTTACGAATCAAGACAATGATGCCACCAACAATCAAACCTAGAACCAAACCAGTCAATAAAGAGAGTGCAAAATTATCGATTGGTGCCGCTATTTTCATACTTAAGAGAATTGCTGGTACCCCAATTCCGATCCCAGTTAGGATCGAACCGCCTAAGTCCAAGATCCCAACTAAAGAGCCTTCTAAAATTCTGGCAAATAAGAAACTAGCACCAAACGCTGCCGCTGCGCCATAGGATCCGCCATCCAGCCCGGCTTTTAACATCGCCACGATCGAAACTTCATTGAATGCACCCACACCATACATCACATACATGTGTGTTCCTGCAAATACAGCAGCGGACATAATTCCTACGATTAGCGGAAAAGACCAGTCTGCAAACCAAAAGCTCTTTTGCCGCTTTGCTTCTAATACTTTTGCTTGTTCTTCTGTTGTCTCCATGATTCTCCTCCTATTTCACACTAAAGATGTTGTGCAAGTTATCAAGCCAATTAGGCACTTGAAGCTGGAAGCTCTTGATCATTTCCATATCAAATCCACGGAAAAATCCACTGAAAATAAATAATAAAACAATAGCGATCATCATGCTCTTCGTGACGCGATTCCAACCGCTCTCATCGACGCCTTTACCAATCAAGATTCCTAGAACAACACCAGGTACCGCATTTCCCATAATCAATTGCGCGATACCACCAAAAAGAGTGCCCCAAAAACCAGTTCGTTTCCCTGCGTCTAAAGCTGCCAACCAAAAAATAACTGGCATTCTGTATTGATCAGAATCGTCGCTGCTGGTACCAAAACGGAAACCGCCGTCACTTGTAACGCCTCTGGAATTGCTGCAGCTGTTGTGTTTAAGAAGGCTACCACCACTGCCCCGATAACCGCTCCAATGATCCCCATTTTTTTCGGATCATGCATGGTCTGGGTGACATCTTTGTTTTTTGCTAGAAGTGCTGCCGCTGCCCAATTGGGAATGATTCGATGCGTCACATCTTGTGTGAATGCACCAGCACCAACTGAAGAAGCCCATGCATTAAAGAAAAAGCCTAAACCAAATGAAAAATGAGAAGCTGGATCACCCATGCAGGCATTCATTTCGCCTAATGTTCTAAAAGCTCCTAAACCTTGTGTATTAGGTGCATGAAACATTCGAGCTGCCCCGACAGATGCTGCAAAACCAAGTAATCCCCCGATAATGACCGATTTGACTAGAATGATTACGAAATCCACGTTATTCTTTCCCCCTTATGATTCAAAATTAGATTTTTTTAGTTACAAATGGAATGGCAATCCCATTTGGATCTTCAGTCATTTGCTGGCTGAACGATATGTCTGCCAATTTTATTTCTGTTACAGCCACAGTAACAGAGAGTTCGACTTCATAGCTAATACATTGCCGTGGGAAGAAGAAAAATAGAAAGCGTTCTGTGTATTTGTTTTCGACCGCCTTTAAAATATCCACATTGACTGGTTCGATTCGCAATAATACGTTTGATTGTTCCATTATTTTGTTTTGAATTTCTGCTAACGCTGATGCAAAAGCATGTTGCTTTGTTTCCCCTTTACCGGAGACGATAACTTTTTGCTGAATTGTCTTTTGAACGCTCATTTCATGTCCCTCTTTCTATTTTCCATGCTTTTTGATAAATTCTTCTGTCAGACGTTTTCCTAATTCCTCTTGATCCATAAAGCCGAAACCTAGAACAGTTTTGCCATCCTTGATAGCTGTGATCCCTTCTTCAATCGAACGCATACCATGTCGTTCTGGATAGCCATATTTTGTTGCTGTTGTTAATGCACCTGCACCACCACTACCACAAAAAGAGATACCCATATCTGCATGCTCTTGTTGCATCACATCGCCCAAACGCATATCTGCCCCCATTCCTGGTACGACAACTGCTTTTCCGCCAGCTGCTTCTACCCCTTTGGCCACATTTTGTCCTTTACCCATACGGTCTGCAATAACTACTGTAATCATGATTGTTTCCTCCTAAATATTAATTATTTTTTGCTGTTTCAAAATGAATCGACAAAACATATATTTCATCATCGGTTAAATTACCGATACTTCTAACTATTTCATCAGAAATAGTTATGGCTTCTTTGGATACTTCTTTGAACAAATCCCGATCGACTACGGGAATCGTTTCCTTTCTTTGAGAACGTTTCAGCATCTCATTCAAGTGATTAATTAGAATGGTCCACTGCAACTCGGTTGGTACAATAGCATGTTCTGCTAATCGCTCTTCAATTAGATCAATCACTTGTTTTAACTTTTCCCGATTTTGACTTTCCTCGATAATTTTTAAAGCCTCGTCTGACATTTTCACTAACTTGACGCTCCTTCTTTTATATATGAGAATAATGCACTGATTTCTGACTGATTGATTCCTAAATTATTTTCTGCAAAAACTGCTTCGATTTTTCCTACCAGTGTTCCTTTGTCTAAAATAATCTGGTCTACTTGACGACCTTCTGCCATATATTGTTGATCAAATGTGATACGATGAACCATTAAGAATACATGAAGCAAAAAAGCTTCTCGATATTCTTGGATCAATTCTGCTTCCAAAATGACAAGTAAACGTTCATAAATCGTATAAGCTTTCAAAATCAATTCCTTGCTAAAGTCTTCTAAAGTATCTTTATTGATGGACGTTTCTCTAAGATTCAAGTTATGCCTTTCCTGCTGATTGGAAGAAGCAAGTATTTTTTTTATTATTTGTTGAATTTTTTTCAAGTCCTGTTCAGTGGGTAATGGATGGACTTTGATGAAAGGACGATCGATGCCATTGATTGGAAAAATACTAATCACCAAATCAGGATCTTTGGTGGCAATCATTTCTTGCGCATTCAATACTGAAGCAAATGCCACGATAGTGATATTATTTAATTCTTCATTGATCTTTTGCTTGATCAGACTAGTCACACCCAACCCTGTTGAACAAATGTAGACGGCTCTAACGCTTCGTAGATCTTCTTCTCTTTCGTAGGAAACCAAAAAGTGTAAGGCAATATATGCCACGAAAGAATCATTGATCAGAATATTTTGTTCACTTATTTCTTGTCGAACTGCTTGCTTGATCGCATCAAATAATTTCGGGTATTTCTGCTTGATATCTTCTTTAAAAGGATTATATTCATTGACAAATTTTTTCTTTCTCGATAATCGCATGGATAAATGAGCATACAGATTCGTCAACAATTGTGGATCTTGATAAAAAGAATGGTTGATTGCTTTACTTACTTTATAAATCACATTCTCAACTAGTTTCATGACGTCTTGCTGGTGAATCGTGTCGAATGTATCACTATAGATATAATGATATTCATCCTCGAACAGTGGCAACTGATAATAATCAAAGACCTGCTGCATGACGCGATAAGAAAGATCGTTTTTGTCTAATTCTTGTTCAGCAACCAATTGATAACGACCAATCGTAGCCTCTTTGCGTAAGCGAACGGTAGCAATTGTCACTCGAATCAGAATATTTAGTAATTCCGCGTAATTCAGTTTCTCTAGATTTTCAAATTCCAGTAAGTGCCGCATTCGAATGATTACTTGATTAAATACCTCTTGGATAGGTGTAGCAGTAGCAGAATACATTTCAAAGTATTCAGTCTCACCGCCATTCAATAACAATGACATTAATTTATAAATGTCATAATCCGTGAACTCTTTTTGAAGAATCTCTTCAATCGTTAATCGAACTAGACGTTCTTCTCCTGTGATCCAAAAACCCTTTCGCGCCTGACGATTCAAGGTCAATCCTTCCTTAAGAAAATTATTTTCCAGCACATCTAAATCATTCATGATCGTATCTTTGCTGACATCTAATGCGTTGGCCATTTTCATTCCAGTAATAGCTTCTTTTGTTACTAAAAGCATAATTAGTAAACGTTTGATTCGGAGACTTTGATCTGCAAATATTTCAAAACGATTAACATCCATCAATTCGCTTTTTAATTTGATTCGATCAGAGCTACTAATATTCATCCAAATTCCCTGACTACGTTTGCTATATAGGACTTGCTTCCGCTCATTCAGCCACTCTCTTATATCATCTAGATCGTATTTTATCGTCCGAACACTAACATTTTCTTTTTCAGCCAACTTTTTGATTGTTACTGGTTCAGACATTTCCACCAAGTAAATCAAAAGCTGCCTTTCTCTTTTTGTTAGCTGCTGCATTATCATCTCTCCTTACATTGCTAATATAAGCGTTTTCTAAACTAACGACAATATGAAATGTTTGCACTTAACTAAGTGCAACTTATAGCTTTTTAACTAATATTACAGAGTTTATCTATTATAAAGACGACTACATGTACTGTTAAAAAGCGTTTTTTATTGCACTAAGTCGTAATATAAATAATCAAACGCTTTTTCAAATTTTTTAAATTAAAAAATTGAGAACAGCTTTCAATATCTTAAACCGTATATTCTCTAAAAATATCATGGCTTACACGTTCTATCCTAAATAAAATTTGACTGGATCACCATACAAAAATTAAACTCCATGTAGAATAATACGCGGCTGACGAATTCCTACATGAAGCTTATCTATGACTATAAATATTTAAAAGTAATGAATAAAAGAAAACTAATCAATGATACACGTTTAGTGGTATTAATCATACTCAAATAAAAAATATTCAAACAGATGGATTCATACTTTCTATCCTGCTAAAATTTCATAAAGTATATATAATTCCCATGTCGATATTTTGATTTTATAAAACTGTTCCAAAGTATAGAAAATCGTTTGTGTATTTTGATAAAACAATTTGTTGTTGATTTTCAGCTGGTTGATATCTTCTGGGACTGGATAGTCTTTTGCACCAAGTATCGTTCGTTCGACCATCAAAGCTAGATGCATCATTAAATTGAACTTCATTTTAGCATTCAACTGAAGACTGAATCTTTTCTCGCACTTTTCTACTACATCTTCTACTTGCCGGATAATTACATCAGGGTTTAAAAATTCGAGTTTTTCAGATAAGCCTTCTTTTGAAAAGAAATGGATGAATTCATTCGTTAATAATGGAACACTACTAGGATGAATTAGGTTTCTCAATTGTCTATTCAATTTATTCTCTGCATCTTCATCCAAAACATCAATTAGATTAATACTGGGAACCGGGATTGTGTTATCCAGATAGGAAGTTGTCAAGATCAACGCCGTCTCTTTCAAATATCCTTCTTCCGAAGAAGCGCGTTCTAATGCGCTCACTAATTCTCCGTAATTTAATACGATTAGCTTAATATCAGGATTAAAGTATTTTTCACAGATCATTTTTATTTTCTTAGCAATATCACGACCAGATATACTGGAAATAATGACATTTTTTTCTACGGCAAAACCTTCAAAATACTGGATATTCGTTACAAAATCACTTTCTGCCGTTTTTGCAATCTCATAAAAAAGATTTCCATTGATTAGTTGCTGTCCAATCTCTAGTGCATAAGAGGTAGTTAAATTATTAATAACTAATAATTCTCCTAAAATTTGAGGCTTCAAGCTCTTATATAAATGAGTTAATGAGCCCATATCCACAAGCATGATCACTCCTTCAGATGTATCTCTTTCTGAAAGCCAATCATTAACTTTTGTGATAATATCTCTAGCAGAAGATGATAAAGGCATATTGATAGCATCAAAAACGTAATCTCCACACATTTTATTTGCCACAGCTTGAATACTACTAGCAGTCGCGTTTCCATGAGCTACTAGTAATGCTTGGTAACGGATGTCTTCTGAGACCTTGCCGATCAGCATTACACCTAAGAAGAAAGTAACAAAGGGGCGAATTTCTAGAGGAAGCTCTCTTGTGAGATTAGTAGTTAAAAGTATAGTTCTAGGATACTGTTTTGATAGTAGATGTATTTTTTCTTTTAAATTTTTTTCTGGTAGTTTTCCTTTTAAGATTTGTAGTAACCTGCAAACAATTTCAAGGGGTTCTAGCGTCATCGCTTCATTGTCAATGATTCTACGATTTTGCTTTTGGATGCTTGTTTTCATACTTAAAGACAAACTATCATTTGACAAAGTCACTACATTTTCTAAGTATTGACTATCAAATTTTTGTAATTTTTCTTTTAATTCAGCAAATTCATTTATATCTAATATAGGCATCAGTCTCTCTGCAAAAATCTGGTATTCCTCAATAGATGGACTAGATGTAGAAGGGTAAGTTATTTTAACTGTTGTTTTCTTATCTTGACCTATAAATAATGTTTGACTATGAGGTGTCAGCCTTAATGCATCAGCACAACTCATCCTTACCTGATTTGATAAGCTTCCAATATTACCTGAAAGTTCTTGTGTTGTTAAGGCAAAAAAATTCTCGTTTGAAATAACTATATTCTTTTTTATTCGCTTTGCTTCTCTTTCAAACAAATATTTGACTAGCTCTATACGCTCAAATATTGGTCGTTCATGAAAAGCTGGTAATTCAACAATAACGGAAATACGTCGATAAAATGTCGGTAATAGTGCTTCTTCAGGCGTTTCAGTCGTTGCAAATAATAATCGAACATTCGAAGAAATCATTTCTGCTTCTTCGCCGATAGGCCGAAAATTCCCTGTATCCATAAATTGAAATAGTTTTTCCTGATTCTCGTGAGATAATCGATGTACTTCGTCTAAAAATAAAACACTATCATCAGCTTGCGCTAAAAGACCAACCTTTTCTTTTTCTGCTCCTGTAAAAGCACCTTTTGTGTGTCCGAATAGAATAGAAGATAATAACTCAGGGTTATTAGCGTAATCTGCACAATTGAAAACAAAGAAATTTTTTGTTCCTTTACACTTGTTTTCTTTAAGATATTTAAAAATTAAGTGTGCTAAAAAACTTTTTCCAACTCCACTTGCTCCATACAAAAGAAGTGGTAATCCTAATGGTGGATACAATACCGCTGCCTTACACGTCTCAATTGCTCGTCTAGCACTGCCATTACTTCCAATATACTTAGCAAACGCGTCTTTCACACCTTTGTTTTCTGATTCGGCAATTGACCAATACACTGGTTTTGTTCCGCTTTTTTGTATTTCATTTTGATCTAATAACTCATTCAAATATAAGCTTGTTGCTGAGCGACTTAATGAGATAGAATCAGCAATCTCCTGTGTCGTCAAAGTAGTTGCTTCAGATAATAAATTTAGTAACTGTTCTCTCGTTTCTTGTCGCATACTTAAACCTCCCTCATAAAAAAAATACAGTATATGATAAGAAATGGAAATGTCATATTTTCCCAAAAGCCTCACAACAGATGAAATATTAAAAAATCAAAACTACTGCAGTCAGAGTGCATCAAATCATACTCTTAGCTACAGTAGTTTTTCCTATGGGACACGGCTCTATTTATTTCGAATGTAGTAATTCAGATAATATCAAGGTGGCTGCTTCATTATCGGTTTTAGCTTGTAGAATCTCTGCTGCTTCATCGTCAACAAAATGATTCAACCAGATCGGACACCAGCCGGCTAATCTAGATGGAATAACATCATTTTGATAACTATCCCCTAAATAGTAAATTTTTGTTATCTTTTCTGGCAATTGTTTAGAAACTTTTCGAAAACAGCTTACACTTGGTTTTGCATCACCTAACTTTTCCGAAATAAATTGCCATCTCGGTTCGATAAAACGATCAAGATCTAATTGTTCTAATTTTCTTTGCTGTTGCTGAGTGAATCCATTTGTTATAATTCCACATAGAATTCCACTTTTTTTCAAAACATTTAAAAGCAAAGACATTTCGACTGACAAAGTCTGTTTGCTTTGACATAAATGATAGTAAGCATCTAATTCCGATAAATTGGTATTCTTCTTTAAATTTAATGTTTCCATCACTAGTAACCATCGTTCGTCTTTCTTTTTTGTATCTAGTTTTCCTTCTTGATAAAACTTATAAATCTTTTCGCTATGACAGCGAAATTCATGATAAAGACGCTTTAAAAAAGGTTCTTCGAGGAAATAGTCAGGATAGTACTTTCGGATGGTACATTTGAAGGCACTATAATTGTCTAATAATGTATCATCAACATCGAAAAAAACAGCAATGTTTTCTAGCATATCCCTAACAGACCTAATATAATACCTAAAAACATAATACCAAACATTACTACATTTACGTTGACTTTTTTCCGTAATAACCAAAATGCAAATAACGTCACCGCTAATGGTACGATACCTATAAATAATTGATCAAGGTAATCTTGAATTTTCATCACTTCTTTGCTGCCTTCTACGCTCACCTCTAAGATGGTCTTGAATTTGACATTCGATGCTGTCATTGATCCCATCATCATTAAACCCAACATACTTGAAGCTTTTGTCAAAATTTTCATTCCACCTGATTCATACATTCGTTGAATAAAACTGGCACCCACAGAATAACCGCTATACAGTGCATAATAGTGAATGAGAAAAGCCGGAATATTATAAATCAATAAAAATATGATTGCACCTAGCGGAGAACCAGTTGCTGCTAAAGAGATACCGATACCCGCTGCGATTACCCGTAAAATACCCCAGAAAAATGAATCACCAATACCTGATATTGGTCCCATTAATGATGCTTTAACAGCAGTGATTGAACTGGCGTCAAAATGTTCATCTTCACTATTTTGCTTTTCCATTGAAGCAACTAATCCCATGATGAAATTATTAATATGCATCGTTGCATTGAACCAAGTTGTATGGCGAACAATTGCCTCTGCACGTTCTTCTTTTGTTTGATAAAAACGATTGATAACTGGCAGCAGCGTATAGATGACGCCTACTGCGTGGTATTGCGTTGCTCCAGTACGACTGGCATTCATCGTCCATGAACGCCAAAATACAGAACGCATCATTTTCTTTTCTTCTTTTGACAAGTTTTCTTGGAATTTCATGCGAAAAAGTCCTCCTCTTCTTCTGCTTTTGTCATTAGCCCTTTATCGTGCCTATTACCATTTTTACCAGCCTCTCTAATTTCAATATCCCGCTGAGCGCTGACAACACAGATAACACCCCCAATCACAGCAACAGCCACTGCCGGAAGTTGTAAGTAAGCGGTTAGAACAAATCCAAGGATATAAAAAACAGCTAACTTATTGTCCCATAAGAGCTTCATCAACATGGCAAATCCAACAGCAGGCAACAACCCTCCAGCTGCACTAAGACCATTCATTAGACTCTGAGGGATATGTTCAACAAAGGAATTTACCGGACCACTCCCCGCTAAAATTCCAATGAAAGAAATAGATGAAATGATTAAATAATAGATCACCCATGTACCAAAATGTAGCGTAAGGATCATTTTTTGGTTATTTTCACGTGCAGCTTTATCTAAAGCTGGAGCAAAGATATTCATGAAAACATTTTTCAAAAACATAACGACAAATGCAGCTAACATACCAATTGGCACAGCGAGAGTCATTGCTGCTTTTTGTTCTACATTAGAAATGATGGCGAAAGTTGTAGCTAAAGTTGTGGCCGTTACTGGCTCTGCTGCTATCACTCCGCCAATATTTACATTTCCTAAAAATACGGCTTCCAAAGAGGCTCCCATCAAAATACCCGTTTTCATGTCCCCCATTAAAATACCTGTAACGAGACCTACTACTAATGGACGTTCCATCATACTTTGTCCAGTCAAATAGTTACCCGCAAAACAGATAAATACTGCTAAAGCTGCCATAGTTGCGTGCATTAACATATTTTATTCCTCCCTATTTTAATGCATCTTTTAAACTCAATTGCGGATTTGACGGCAACACCTGGTTGTAACTATTTACTCGATCTAACTTAGCTAATTCCTTTGCTGCAGCTAATTCATTAGGATTCAACTGCACACTAGGAAATATCATTTTTTTCGTTGATGGATCAGATTTATCAAATCTACCTGCGTTAGCAACATTGACTGTTTCTATGTTTTCCACATTTTGAGCTATTTTATTTGCATCGGATACGCTATTTACAATGACAAAAATTCGTTTGCCGGCTCCTCTTGGATCATTGAATATATTGATAGCATCATCCACCGAACGAATTAATAGTTTCATTCCGTTTGGTACGGCCATCTTCAATGTCATTTGCATGACCTCATTTTTTGCTGCTTCATCATTAGCAACCACTAATAATGGCGCATTTAATTCTTTCGTCCAAACTACAGCTACTTGACCATGGATTAGTCGATCGTCCACACGTATTTGAGTTATCATCCTTTTTTCCTCCTTATTTTGTATCAAATTACTACAATAGTTTCTTCTTACACTTTTGATTTAAAAAAATGTCTCTTCTGTAGGCAAATCTGTTGATACTAAACGAACCTGGCTTATCTCAATTGCTTCGTTTATACTTTCTTTTGTAAAGACTTCATTTTCCGGTGTGAGGACTAAAGATAATATAATTGCTAAATTACTATTAGAAATGACAAACAATTGATCTTTTTTTTGTTTTATCAGTTCTGCTACCACTGTTTGATTTACACTTCCGCCAAACAGATCGGTAAAGATAATTCCTTGTTCTCCTTCTTCGATAGAATCTATAAAGTTCGAAATGATGGGCGTATAGTCTTCATTTGTTAAATATGCATTAATGACTTCAAGTTCTGCTCCTTTATCAGCTAAAATCGCCATTGAATTTTGAAAACCGCTTGCTAGTCGCCCATGTGTTGCAACTAAAAATTTTTTTTTCATATTTTTCACCTCACTTTATATTAAGCAAATACTATGCCAAAAAAGAAAAGTATAAGAAAGTCCCATTTCTTGAGCTTTCTTATACTTTTCAAACTGTTTAAACAGTTTGATTTACTTCTAAACAGATGGTAATAGGTGACAGAAAGCTTGTTAGTAAATCTGCCTAAACCAGTAGTACCTTTTCTTTTAAGCTATAACGAACTTCGAACCTAATTAACTATACATATGCGTTTTCGCTAAGGTTAACTTTCATTCAATATATGAGAGAAAACCCTCTTTTCACAAAAATTTTAAGGTAAGACTACTAATAATCCAAAATGTAAAAAATAATTTTTTATCACTCCCGAAAGATGAATTTTTCAATTACAAAAAAGCCACTTTTTTAAGTGGCTTTTGAACGGAAGCTCATTATCATCATACTTATAGGAGATGGTTTAGTGCTAGCAGAATAATGATAATGACAAGAGTACTATCACAAATACTCCTTAGAATAGTTTTCAAAAGGAAGATAGTTGTCAACGGTCTGTGATAGTGACTTAATTATGTCACAGTAATAGAAATAAAAATAGTTTGAAAATTTTACTGTTTTTAGAATTTTTTTAAATCTTATTATTTGTCAAATTAAGCGAGACAAAACTTTCCATTTACGTAACTCAAAAAAACTTCTAATGGTGTTTGGTAATTTAGTGATTTTCTAGGGATATGGTTTCTTTTGGACGCAACGGATGAGATG
>NZ_JAPMLG010000021.1:0-16930 GCF_035726925.1 Enterococcus sp. E5-37 | reverse complement strand
AAAATTTCTAAACAGAAGCCATAAAGGTTTTCAACAGGTAACCGATACATTAGTTTCAATGTTTACTGAGTAACTAATTATTTTGCAGGAGGACAATTTATTTACACAAAATTATTGACGCTCCCAGAGGTGGTTTATAGGAATATTGATAACTTCATTGAATTTCAATATAGAGAAATTGAAAATTAAATAAGCGTATAATATTAAGGGATTATATGTTTTTTGTAAGTAAATTCCAACTCTAAAGTGATAGGATATATTTCTCATACTCTATTCTTAAAATAGTAAGGAGCTTGGTTTATAATTATGTCAGAAAACAATTATAAAAAAATAGGTTACAATTCTTTATTAAATATGTCTTATGAAGAAGCTATTCATTACCTTTTAAATAAATACGGAGAGGTTTCTGATGACTATTTTAAAGAGAAATCATATGCTAGATTTTTACGAGGAGAAATAAAAACAATAACTAAAGGAAAATATAGTAAAACATCAGAAGGCTTATACTGTCATCATATATATGAAAATAAGTATGAAAATATCTCTAGCCTATACTATATTAATTGTTTTAAATATCCATTTAAATATCAAAAAAAAGAAAGCCTTGTTTATTGTGATTTATTTGAACATTTGATTTTACACGCATTAATCATCAAAGAAACAGAAGCTGAATACGGTTTGCATGGTTATGAAGAATATCTCTATCCTATAGCTATAGATTGGTTTCTTAATGAAACAGATCCTAAACCAGAATGGATGAAAAAATGTAAAGAACGTGCTTATTTAAATCAGCAGGATGCTGAAAAAATTATAAATAAAATTCACGAAATTATAAGCCCCTTTAAAGAAGCCCGTTCCGCTATGTTAGAGGAAGAGTACAAAAAAAGCATTAAAAAAAATATTGCGTCTAAATTAGGTATGACTGTTTCCGAATATGAAGAATATTTAGTACAAGAAGAAAAGGAAGCAAAAAAACGACTTAAACTTGAGGAATTGGAAAGACTAAATGAATTCAATAAAAAATATCCTAATTTGCAAAAGATAAATGTCAATAATACAACCCCTCGAAAAAAAATCCTAAACTTTTTATACGAATTAGCTTACAGTAAAGACTTTCCCAAAAGAAAAGACTTTTATAAAGCAAAGATTTCACTTATTAGGGATGAACTATTAGAAGAGCTAAACGATATACTTTAAAAATGTTTATTTCTGGAACTTTATTAGAAATAATTTTGAATTTTTGAGTGAGTTTGTTTTTCATTATTTTCTCCTGATACCATAATAACTCTCAATAGTTTGTAGGAAATACTCTTCAATTTAATTACTTTAATAATTAGTTCGATCAATCATTGTAATATTTTATTGATTCGAACTGTGGTATTTATTAAGTTAGTTTATTGCATGGTTTTTATATTTCATATCACGAGCTATAATTCTATTTCTATTATCCTATTTAGATTTTGAAGAACTAAAATGTTTTTGTTGATTCATACAGACCATTTTGAAAATTCCAAGATTTTTAAGAAGTCCAACTAACTTAAAAAACCTTCAAGAATATCTTGGAGGTTTTTTATTTTTTTCGAAATAGGAGAATCGATTCAATATATTAATTTTTGTTACAAGCAGGTACTTACTAAATACCTAATTTAAAGCCTTTTAAAGAAGCGCCAATTTCGTCTTCTGTTATTCCAATGTATCTTTTAGTAATCGATTGAGAACTATGATTAAAAATAAACATTAAGGTAGCAATGTCTCTAGTTTTCTTGTAGTAGTGATACCCAAAAGTTTTTCTTAATGTATGTGTTCCTATATCATCTCTTCCTAATTTTTCTGCTATATCTGCATATATCTGATAGACACGATCCCTTGTTATATGTCGACCTTGTTGCCGACTTGGAAATAACCAATCATTTTCTTCTTTACCTTCAGTATATAATAAAATCTCTTCTCTCAAATTATCTATAAAAATCGGTTTTCGCTTACCTGTTTTATGTTCAACAATAATAGGCTTACTTTTACCTCGTATATCTCCAACTTTTAATCCTATAATATCTGACATACGTAATCCATTATTGATGCCAAACAAAAATAAAAAACTATCTCTTTCCGGATTACTTGTTCTTCTTAGCCAAAACTGAAAATCTTGTATCTCTTCATTTGTCCTTAACGGTTGTACATTATAGCTCACTATTGTTTCCCTTCTTAAAAATATTCTGAGTTTATGATTATGTATATATTTTACCATAATCATGAACTTATATATATACTATGTTAAAAGTCAAGAAAATCAAGGGGTTCAGTTTATGATTTTATATCATTTCAGTAACTCAGAATATTCCGACTTTTTTGTACAAAAAAATTAACCTTACTTATATGAAGATTCTAAGCTCTTATTTAAATTTTAGACGGGCAGTTATTCGTAGAAGTTCTTAGAATAGCTAATTTACATAATTAAATTATATGAAATTTAAGTTTGAACAATATACTAAGAACTCCCCTTACTATAAAGTGAAATAAATTAGCATATGAATAACCGTGCTACCAAGCTTTTCATTAATAAAATATTTTTATTAATATTTTATAACTTTACTGTGTAGATATTTCGTTATATCACTAAAGATAATAAGATTTAATGACCTCATTAATATTGTTTGCTAGGTCCAAACTCTTATTAAACTTTCCTTGCTATAAAATCCAAACATAGTAATAAAATAATAACTTATTACCTTTAAATTATACTACCAACAAATGGTAGTATATTATTAATTTATATAATATGAAACCTAAAATATAGTAGTATACCCGTGGTGCTAGTTAATTTTTTCCTAGAGGAAAATGTCTAAACATGTTGGTAAATCAACAAAAAAACGCATATAGTAGTCTCAAATCTCCCAAGAAATGAGGACTACATATGCGTTCATCAAAATATACTGAACATTTTGACTTAGCCAATCCTGTTACTAAAGTCGATGATATCCCCGATTATGAAATGTACAGTCAAACAATCGATAGCTTAAATAAGCGTTTTGGCAATCGTGTTTTAAAAGGCATCGAAATCGGTTACATCGCTTCTGAAAAGGATCGGATCATCGACTATTTAGCCGATAAAGATTACGATTTAAAATTACTCAGTGTGCATCATAATGGTCAATTTGATTATTTAGATGACGAAGTCAAAGATATGGATCCTGCTATTGTGATTCCTCAGTATTTTGCACAACTTTCAGAAGCACTAGTTGTTATAGAAGCAGATGTCTTTGCTCATTTTGACTATGGTTTTCGGGTATTTGGTCTATCCGTTGCTGAATTTAAACAATATGAAGCGCAGTTTTTACCGATTCTAGATCAAGTAATCAAAAATAAATTGGCATTCGAATTAAATGCTAAGAGCGCTTACTTGTATGACAATTTAGCGTTATATGAATATGTCATCGATTTATATCTTTCACGTGGTGGTACCTTGTTTAGTGTTGGATCAGATGGGCATTACCTTGAACATTTCCGTTTCCATTTCGATGATCTTTTTGCTCTGTTAAAAGCAAAAGGTGTGACGGAATTAGCGATTTATCAAAAAGGAAAGCGAATTATGGTTCCATTACCAGTCTAAAAAAACGTCCTCAGCATCAAAAGTGAGGACGTTTTTTTAGATTTCTTTTTCTAAAATCGGACAAATACGATCTTGTTTTCCTAAAGGGAAATGTTTGATCCCGATTTTTTTAAATCCATGACGTTCATAAAAACGAATACCTGCATGATTTTTTTCATAAACAGTCAAACGTAAATAACGTTTTTGTTTCGTTTTAGCATAACGATTCGCTTCATCGAGTAACCGTTGCCCTAACCCTTTGTTTTGATAATCTTTGAGCAGATAGAGCCGTTGAATCTCTATAGCATCTTTTTCATCATTGACTTTCATATAACCAATGAGTATTTGATGATCCTTAATACCAATAAATTTACTGGTTGACTGTGCCAATTCTACTGCCAATATTTCAGTTGTCAATTGTGTCTGTAAATATCCTTGCATATCAAGTGGATCTGCGCCATCGATAAACGATTCATAAAAACTGACAACACTTACAACTTGTAAAGCATCTAGATCATCATAATCTAAATACGCTAGTGTGATTTGATTGTTCATCTAACTCCTCCTTTTGACATAGTATACTATAAATCACCCGTGGTGCTAGTTAATTTTAATATCCTAAAGAATATCTCAAAGTTCCTTCAAAACGTCGTTGTGCTCGACTTAATAGAACACTGTAAGCCAGTAATATGCTTTCAAATCTACTCTCTAGCCCTTTAACAGAACGTGAGTTGAAATTTTGACAACCTAATTTTTCTAAGGAAGAAAAAACAGTCTCAACTGTTTTTCTTTGTTTTCCAAGTAAGCTGTGGTCTAGTTTTTCTGATTTATCCATGTTTTTACGTGGCGGAACGGATATAGTAATGCCCTTAAGGGCAAGCTTTTCATGGATTTTATGGCTAATATATCCTTTGTCCCCTAGGATATTGGGAAGATTCGCTTCTTCCGATAAAGTCTCTAACACTTTCACGTCATGGACACCTGGATTCGTGATTGAGTAAGTAATCGGAAAGCCAGTCTTAGTAACGATCATATGAATTTTAAGACCATAAAAATAAGATTTTTTTGTTGAGTTATAGCCAACTTTGGCTATTTGATTCAATAGTTTTGCTTGTCTATTTTTAACTGGTTTACATAATGGACTAGGAAAACTATCTATAATTCCGACTAGTTCACCTTTGGTGAGCTTCTTGATGAAAAAGTATCGAATAATCTTGATAGTGTAAGCTAAGTTTGAACTTAAGCGAGTGAATCGACTCCTACTAGGAAAGTCACCATTAGGAAATAAGACGGAACAAACCGCTCTATACGTGGCTCTTTGGCTAGTATAGCCATTAATTATGCCCCATATAACACAAGCAATAATCACTGTATCGCGTTGCTTCAGCTGATCAGTATTTCTTCGGTTTTTAATCTTATCTGGTACACAATTGTGGTATATGTTAGAAACAGTTCTCATAATTTCCTTGAATGTTATAAAAGTATCTGTATAATGTTCAGTATATTTTGATGAACGCATATGTAGTCCTCATTTCTTGGGAGATTTGAGACTACTATATGCGTTTTTTTGTTGATTTACCAACATGTTTAGACATTTTCCTCTAGGAAAAAATTAACTAGCACCACGGGTTAGTATGTTAATTTATACTAAATTAAATAAAGTACTACCTTTAATAGGTAGTACTTTATTATCAAGCCATTATTCCTTCTTCTACTAGTTCTTTTTGTCACATAATTTTGCAATCAATAAATGTTGTGCAATAAGTATAAGAATTCCATTTTCTAAATTTGAAAGGTGATCCATAATTTCATGTTCAAGTAGTTTATTAATTGTCCACTTGTCGCTTCATCTAAAAATTTTATAGGTTTTAGGAATGCTATTCGCTTATTTTAGGAAGATTTTAACTGTTTGCTATAGATATATATCATACTAGTATCGTAATAAAAGTACTCTAAAAGAAGAATTTTCAAATACGCAAAATTAAGTACGAAAGAGTTGAAACAAATTTGGAGAAAATGAGCATAGAATGTCTGATGAGTTAAATAGACCTAAAAATTATCTAAAAGTGGAGCAAAATTAGGAATTACAAACAAAACACTAAATTAGTTTATATAATTTTCCGTAATATTTAATATATATGAAAAGGAAAACGTAGAAATTACGTCTACGTTTTCCTATTTAGTTCTATATTTTTATTAAATTTTATATTTGCTCTTTTCACTTTTCGGAATAAATTCACTGTGACTCTTGATACCTTCTTTGGTTCTGTTGCGAAGTTTGAAAATCAAACGCGCCCTCTCTGAACTCCAAATATCTTAGGCTGTTATTCCCATTAATACCTTGATTTCAGTAGACACCGAAAAGCCGAAGAGCGTTCCATTTCTTCGGTTCTTTTTATATATTCCTCGAATGGTCTCCATGCCCTTAATCGTGGAAGAGGCTGTACGGAGACTTTGATAAAATTTATTTCGTCGTTTAATAGGTCGATGGTCTTGTTCTATTAAATTGTTAAGATACTTCACAGTTCGGTGCTCTGTCTTAGTATATAAACCCACACTCTGTAACTTTCTAAAGGCGGAGCCAAGAGAAGGTGCTTTATCGGTCACAATTGCTTTCGGCTCACCAAACTGTTTATGGAGTCGTTTTAAGAAAGCATAGGCTGCTTGCGTATCCCGTTTCTTTCGTAACCAGATATCTAAGGTTAAGCCGTCCGCATCAATTGCACGATAAAGATAATGCCAACGTCCCTTAATTTTGATATAGGTTTCGTCCATTTTCCATGAATAGAAGGATTGTCTATTTTTCTTCTTCCAAAGATAATAGAGGACTTTGCTGTACTCTTGTACCCAACGATAAATCGTAGTATGACAAACATTTATTCCACGATCATATAACAATTCCTGAACTTCACGATAGCTTAGATTGTAACGCAGGTAGTAACCAACAGCGACAATAATGACGTCTTTTTTGAATTGTTTGCCTTTAAAATGATTCATTACTCTGTCCTCTCTGTCTTTTTTCTCAATTTTACACTAAAATAGATTTTTTGGAAAACTTTGCAACAGAACCTACTAACTCAACAACAGATTATCATACACTTGTTAATGAAATTACAATATCTCATTAAAACACACCCTAAAATCATAACCGTTCCTATGCTCATTTTTTGGATTTTTTAATCACGTAACCAGAAAAATAAATCCTCTCTATTTCACGCAAATCAAAGAAGAACTAAGTAACTACCGTTTAAAGGTAGTTACTTAGTTCTTCTTTGATTATTATCTAACTTTATTATTCATTCCCCACCCTTTGCGCAGTGAGTCTTCGGTATCTTGTTTTATCTGACTGGTAGTTCTTATTATTTCTCCACGATCATCTAATTCTGGAACAATTGGATATTTTTCTCTGAACAAGTCTAGTTCTTTCACCACGTCATTAAACAAATCTTGCTTATCTTCTTGCGTAAGATTCTGTTTAATATACTCATCTAAAGCTTTTCTAAGCAATTCATCTCTTGTCATATTAGTCTCATACTTTTCTACTAAAACTCTGGAAGTCGCATTTAACAAAGTCGACAGTTTTAAAGGATGCTTGGTGGAATAAACCTTATCAAACTTTCTGATTGGTGCGCCAACTTTTTTTGTTCTTCCTCTACTCTGTCTTTCAACATTGGAGGAAGTTTTTATTTCTTGAACTTGGTGCACTTCTAATTGCTTATTTTCAGATGGTGTAATTGCTTGCTGCTTTTTCTTTGCTTCTGCTTCTTTTTTTATTTTGGCGAGTCCTTTGTTGTTCCCAAAAATATCAAGTCCTTTGATGTCAGCCAATTACTCCACCTCCGCATACCAATTCTCGTGTTCTTCCAATTCTTTCAAAATACTGATAAATAATTCGTGGCTTTTGCGATCCCATTGTTTTAAGAGACCTTTCTTTGTCTTCTCCATCGTAATACCTGATCCGTCGTATCGTTTTAAGCGCGCATTTTTGAGTACAACATTTTTAATCAAATGTTCCCCATAAATCTCTTGGGCTTGTTTATACATTTCCTGATCTACTGCGTCACCGCTTTCCAACATGAAAGGAATAACACCAGCAACATATAAATTTGTATCAAATTCTTTCACAAAAAAGTCCATATACTCAAGATATTGCATCGCATTTCTCATCGATTTTACTTGGGTCTGCAAGACGACGATTGCCCAGTCCGCAATGTACATCGCGGATTTACTATATACAGAAATAGAAGGTGGAACATCTAAATAGATGACGTCAAACTCATCAAATAATGGTTCTAGCTTTTCTTTCATATATTTGAATTGGGATAATGAATCATTATATTGGTCTTTGATCCAATCATCATACATTTCAAAGGACATGTCTGCTGGAAGTATATAGAGGTTATTGATTACTTTATAGACGGCCTCTTTAGGTGGAAGATTGTTTATCAACACGTCAGTCACAGTATTTTCGTAAACAATCGGTTCACCTTCTCCGCCTCCTTCTTCGTTAGTGAAGTTCATATGCGTTAAGTTCATCACATCAGAAGTATTTCCTTGCATATCCAAGTCAATTATCAAGGTTCTTTTTCCTTCATTAACTGCTGATTCAAACCCTAACATTTGCGCGCACGTGCTTTTACCTACGCCACCTTTAAAATTACCGATTACATATTTCTTCGCTACCACGTTCCTACCTCTTTTCTTTTAGCAATATTCATTTGATACTATTATAACATATTTATTTTTAGTTACTACCAAAAAAAAGATATATATGTACTACCTTATAATTAATAAGTAAAAGGTAGTACATAAATAAGGAAAAGCTGAAATATATTGATTTATAGCTTTCCTCAAAGTAATGACGTTATTTAATTTATCGAGAAGCAGAGAATACTCGCGACTTTAGTCATGTAGACGAATCAGATTTTCGATAAAAAAGAAGCCGTCCTTCTTAAGAACGACAACAAATCACTAGATTAATTTTTTCAACTGTTCATAAAAGTTTTCATGCGTTCCACATAACAATACTGGAATAACCTTGTTTTCTATAATCTCGTAAGCTACTCTATATGTTGTGCCCGCATATTTGAACCCACTAGACCAAATACCTGATAAACCCCCAGTTTTTTGTTCACCCTGGTTCTGTTGCAAAGTTTTAAATAAAGAATAAAATCCCTTACGGTATCTATGATTTAAGCTGGGATTCCCAATAATACCTTGATTTCAGTACAGACCGAAAACCCGAAGAGAGTGCCTTCTTTTCGGGTTTTCTTATATAATCCTCGAATGGCTTCCATGCCTTTAATCGTGGTAGAGGCAGTGCGTAAACTTCGATATAATTTATTGCGTCTCTTTACTGGACGATGGTCTTGTTCAATCAAATTATTCAGGTATTTAATGGTACGATGTTCTGTCCCTTGATAAAAGCCGTATTCTTTTAGTTTCTTAAAGGCACTTGTAATAGAGGGGGCTTTATCTGTGACTACAACCTTCGGTTCATCAAACTGCTTCACTAACCGCTTAAGAAAAGCATAGGCTGCTTGTGTGTCCCGTTTTTTACGTAACCAAATATCCAAGGTTAAACCATCTGCACCGATGGCTCGATACAAATAATGCCATTTTCCTTTAATTTTGATGTACGTTTCATCCATTTTCCATGAATAAAAGGATTTTTTATTTTTCTTTTTCCAAATTTGATAGAGTAGTTTGCCATATTCTTGCACCCAACGATAAATCGTCGTATGAGAAACGTTAATGCCACGATCATATAAGATTTCTTGAACTTCACGATAGCTAAGGTTATAACGAAGATAGTAGCCCACGGCTACAATAATCACATCCTGCTGAAATTGCTTTCCTTTAAAATGATTCATCGTCATTCCTCCTGCTATCTTTTTCTATTATTCTACCTTATTTGATAGTAGATTTAAAACTTTGCAACAGAACCATTCCTTCTAATATCCATTCATGGTACTTTTTATTTTCACTCATCGTTTGCTTCCTTTACTAATAAGATCTCTACAAACCTAATATAGTTTGGATGGTTCCATTTTCTATCATAATAAAAATCCCTAATCCAATAAATACGATAGGTACAATGATTCGTTCATATTTTTCTAGTGTTTCAGAGACAAAAGAAATTTTCGCAAATTTATAACTAATATAGCAAAGAACCGCAACAGAGATAGCAAAGACGATTAAAGAAGTGACAATTTCTGAAAAAGATAACGAGGTAAAGAAAGGAATATAAATCCCTAAATTATCGCCACCAGAAGCAATCGTTATTAAGGAAACTGTCCAAAACAAACGATTCGTTCCTCTAGATCCTAGCTTCTCAACGACTTCCCCTTCTTCTTCCTCCTCTTCGCCCACAAAAGCAACACGAATCCCTAAATAAATCGGAATTAGTCCCAGAAGACCAATGATCCAATCTTGAGGAATAAAATTTAGCACATATGCTGCAAACAAACTTATGGCTACCAAGATTCCTGTTCCAAGATATTGACCAAAAAAAATCTGACGGAGACCTTTTTTAGTATGGTTTTGAGAAAAAATAATCAGCAAGATAAATAAATAATCAATACTGGTAGAAATATATACAGCGAGTGCTGATAAAATGTTTTGTAACAAAATAACTACCTCCAAACTAAGCTTTCATAGAACTATTTTCTGACAACTTTAGAAAAGCCTGCACAGCGGAAAGAATCTCTTCATTCGCTAAAGAGTAATAAACTACCTTTCCATATTGACGTGATTTCGCCATTCCGTTCTTTTTCAAAAAACGTAAATGGTGTGACGTTGTAGCAATACTAGCATTAAGTATCGCTGCTAAATCACAAACGCACATCTCCTTATACGTTTCTAAAGCATAGAAAATTTTAATCCTAGAAGAATCGCTAAAACATTTTCCTAATACAAGTAAAGTTGAAAGGTCTTTATCTTTTAAATTATTTTTAACACTAGCTACTTTTTCTTTATGTATACAAGTAGTTGTACATACTTCTGCAGTCATTAACTTCACCACCTCGTTCAAACAGACGTTTGAATGAAGTATAACTATTTAAATATTGTTTTGTCAATAATATGTTAATCTGTAGACCTTTCAAATAAATTCAACATTAATAAAACAAGGTTTTTGATACACTATTTTAAGCAATTTCATGTGTTACAACTTAATAGGAATTTAATTTTTATTATTAAATTTTTTAATCATTTACACGAAAATTAATTTTATAAAGAACATACTCTATACTCTTATTTTTTTTTCAAGAACTCAAAAAAGCGGAAAATCCCAGATTTAAAAATCTGAGTTTCCGCTTTTGTCATTTCAAGGATGGACTATTGTCTCAGCCTCTTCTAATTTATTCTTAAGATATTTTTACTTTCTCTGTAGGTGCTGATACTTCTTTTTGTTCTTTCCGACCTTTCAACTTATACTTCATTAATCTCATGCCATTGAAAATTACCACCAAGATACTACCTTCATGAACCAACATTCCGATAGACATATTCATCCATTCGCTGAAGAAGACGCTGGTCAACAAGACCAACACTACTCCAACTGAAATCACGATATTTTGTTTCATATTATTTGCGGTGGCTTTTACTAATCCTAATGCGTGAGGCAAGTTGCTGAAGTTCGAGTTCATTAAAACGACATCGGATGTTTCAATCGCTACGTCCGTTCCGCTTCCCATTGCGATTCCAATGTCTGCTAAAGCTAAGGACGGACTATCGTTAACGCCATCTCCAACAAAGGCTACAATTTGACCACGTTGTTGAAGTTTTCCGATATAAGCCGATTTGTCTTCCGGCAACATGTGGCCGTGAGCTTCGGTCAAACCAAGTTCGCCGGCGACCACATCAACGGTTCCTTGGTTATCTCCTGAAAGAACGACTAGATTTTTCACGCCCAAGTCTTTTAATTCCTGCAAATTAGCTTTCACACCCGGACGGACTTGATCGCGAATGCCCATCAGTACTTTTAATTCACCGTCGACCGCTGTCAAAACGAGAGAGTTCCCTTGTTGTTCAAACCGTTTGACATCTTTTTGCACTTTTTTGCTGAGAGTGACATTTTCTTTTTCCATCAAGGCCACATTCCCAACAGCCACTCTATGTCCAGCTACACTTGAAACGATTCCGCCGCCTTTCACAACTTCAGTTCCTTCAACAGGATAAAAGTTTGTTTCTCCAATTTGATTTAAGACCGCTTTTGCTAATGGATGATCTGATTCCCGTTCCACACTGGCCAGATAGCCAAGCGTTTCAGCAGGATCTTTTTCATACAGTTCAGTCGCTGCAACGGTTGGGTTTCCGACAGTTAAAGTACCTGTCTTATCAAATACAATTGTATCCACATTACTGAAGTCTTGAATGACTTCACTCCCTTTTAAAAGAACACCGTTACGAGCACCATTCCCAATACCGGCAACGTTTGAGACAGGCACTCCGATAACTAATGCGCCTGGGCAACCTAGAACCAAGATGGTGATTGCTAACTCAATATTTTGACTGAACGCCCATACAACAATTGCCAGAACCAAGACAGCTGGTGTGTAGTATTTAGAAAAGCGATCAATGAACCGTTCCGCTTCGGATTTAGAATCTTGTGCTTCTTCCACGAGTTCAATAATTTTTCCAAATGTGGTGTCCTCACCAACTCGGTCAGCTCTGATTTGAATCGTTCCGTTTTCTAAAATGGTTCCTGCAAAAACTTCTGCATCAGCTAGCTTGTTGACCGGAATAGCTTCACCTGTAATGCTAGCTTCATTGATATGCCCTTCACCCGTAAGGACTATGCCATCTACTGGAACTTTCGCACCCGTTTTAACGAGCAAGATATCCCCTTCATCTATATCATCCACTTCTACTTCTTCAAATTCGCCATTATCCATTTGTTTCAAGGCGCTTTCGGGTGCCATTTCAGTCAATTCTTTGATAGCAGATCGCGTTTGGTTCAATGTTCGTTGTTCCAAGTAGTGTCCGAATAAGAATAAGAACGTGACAATAGCCGATTCTTCATAATTTTGAATAAAAAGCGCACCAATCGCTGCAATACTGACTAAGACATCAATACTGATGACTTTGACTTTCATTGCTTGAAACGCTTGAATCGCAATTGGCGTAATCCCAAAGACAGAGGCGATGATCAAAGACCACTCTGAAAGTCCTACGTTTTCTAAAACAAAGTGACTGAAGAAACCGAGTACGATTAACAATCCACTGATGACGGTGATAACATTTTTCTTGCTTAATATATATTGTTGCATGCTTTTTCCCTCCAAATTTAATTTCTCTTTTATTGATAAACACAGTATAAGATAATTGCCTAAGTAATTAATTGACTGACATCAAGTTTAGAAAGTTCTCTTTTATCGTTTCTAAGCACCTCGAATCGGATTGCAACAAAAAAAGCAATCCTGGAAAAATAGCTTTTCTTCCAGAATTGCCTAGTTCATTTAATCTGTTAAACGGCCTTGACTTTTGCTTTAAGAACCGGATAGCCTACGTTTTCGATAGCTTTTTGAATCTCTTCAATCGAAGTGACAGCTGAATCAAAATTGGTTTTGACTTTGCTGGAGTTGAATAATACTTTAATGCTGTCTTTATCAATACCGTTAACTGATTTCACGGCACCTTCAATTTTTTGCATACAACTTGGACAAGACAACGTTTCTAATTGCAATATAGCTTTTTCCATAATTCCTATCTCCTTTATGTGTTTTTATTTTATCGGCAGCAGATTAATGAACACTGCCTTTTCCTCTTTACAACTGTAGTATAGCTCACTTTTAGCAAACGAAAATTGACGCATATCAAGTTTTGCACTTCTTTTTATCTTTTTGCTCAATTCACCATCTTAATAGTCTTTTTCTGCCCCTTATTGCCATCAGAATAATAAGAAATTGGTGGATAATCTTGTCTGCGTATAAACCATACTACAATCGCGCCAATAAACAGGGCCAGAGACAAGGCTTGCGAAACGCGGATCCACTCGCCAATCCATAAACTGTCCGTTCGCATACCTTCAATGAAGAACCGACCCACTGAGTACCACAAAACGTAACTCAAAGCGACTTCTCCTTGACGCAAAAGCTGTTTTCGGTTCCGTATAGTGACGATGAGGACAAAGCCCAACAAACTCCACAATGACTCGTATAAAAAAGTCGGATGGTAGTAGGTACCATTCATATTCATTTGTTCAATGATAAATTCAGGTAAATAAAGATTTTCCAAGAATTGACGAGTAACCGGCCCACCATGAGCTTCCTGATTCATAAAATTGCCCCAACGACCAATGGACTGGGCTAACAATACATTGGGCGCTAAAATATCAAGAACGAGTGCCAAAGAAGTACCTTTTTTCTTTGCATACCAATATAGCGTACCCCCTCCTGCAATCAATCCCCCATAAATCGCAATGCCGCCATTCCAAATCGCAAGGATTTGTCCTGGATTTTGCAGATAATAACCAAGTTCAAATAACACATAATAAAGCCGAGCGCCGAGGAGTCCAATCGGAATTGCCCATAAGGCCATATCGATAATGGTATCCTCTTCCAGTCCTTTTTTCTTTGCTTCCTTGGTGCTCAACTGGAGAGCCGCTAATATGCCCGCTGCAATAATGACTCCATACCAATGAATCACAACAGAACCAATCTCCACCACATGGGGATTCAAAACGCCTAATACGAATCCCATTCTATTTGCTCCATTTCTTCAATTTTTCTCGTCATTCTAGTCATGGTGATGCTGAACAAGATTCCGGCTAAGCTCCATGGAAACCAAACAGTGAATACACTTTTATCTCCCTGGTCACTCGCTTCGTAATACGCCACTTTTCCGTGTCCGATTACGCCGGCTCCTTTTACAACTTCCTCTTCTTTTTCCATAGCTAACCTATCTGCCTCAACAATGTTAGACGTTTTTGCTTCGCCGCCAATCGTGTTCTTGGTGAAAGGGACGACAAAGAATGCCCCCGCTGCTGACAACGTGATGGCAACTATCACCCAAAAACAATGCACATTCACCCTACTTATTTTTACGTTTTGTTCGACAACCCTATCTTAAAGAAAAATAAAACAAAAAAACTTGAGGGTTATCACGTTTGTGCTTTTATTTTTCCAATGAATGAAGGTCGTTCTGTCTTAAAAAAGCCAAAAACGGACAGATGGAAGCAAAAGCACTGAGTTCTGTCCCGTTGTTAATGAAGAGCGACAGAACACCAACGTGTAGAAAAAAGTGTGTCCGATTATTCGCTGTAAAGCAATAAATCATCTAAATCCTGAATCTTGATCCTTTTCCCAGACAGCTGTTGAATCAATCCTTCGTCCTCCAATTCTCCAAATTTGCGACTGATGGTCTCAGGTGTCGTTCCTAAATAGGAAGCAATGTCCTTTTTTGCCATCGGCAGGGTGATGGTGGGAGAGTTGCCCATTTCAGGTTCCACATTTTCTGCCAAAAACAAAACTAAACGGGTAATGACACTCTCCACGGCTACTTGTGTCGTTTGACGTTCTGAACTTTCTAACCGTTTAGACATTTCCGCCAATAGTTTTAAAGAAATAGCTGGGTATTGTTCCAGAAAATCTTGGACATCTTTTTGCTGAATCATACAGACAACGGTATCTCGGGTTGCTTCGGCATATTCCTCGTGTACTGCATCCGGGTTGAACAAGGTCCATTCTCCGGTGAAATCACCAGGGTTCAAGATCCGCACTAGCTGCTCTTTGCCAGAGTCTGCCAATCGATAAATACGGATTTTCCCACGATTGATAATATATAAAGTATCCTCTTTTTCTTGTGAACGAAACAGAAACTCTCCTTTTTGATACTGTTTCGTGTGGGCTTTTTCAGCAATGTAATTCATCGCGCTATCCTCTAAGTGATTGAATATTGGAACCAAGCGGATACAGGCTGCGTGGTCGCCAATTTCATGATGGGTATGTTTAGTCAATTCATTCTCCCCCTTTATTTATTTTGTTTATATTCGCTGCTTTTATTATATAAGTCTCTTACTACAAAAAAATTGATGCACATCAAGAAAATGGAAAAAGGACTGGAAAGAATTCCAATCCCTAAATCAGCTTCTACTTTTACCTTAATCTTCATCCTCATCAAGAGCGTCATCATCTTCTAATGCTTCTTTACCAATGAACGCTTGCAGCATCCAAATGTTCTTGTCTAAGTCATTTTTAAAAGCAATCAATGTATCTTCTAAAGCATCGTCACCCTCGTCTTGAGCTAAACGAATCGCGCGAATAGTTAGGTCACGAGTGCTTCTGAAGTCCTCGATAATATTTTCAACCATGTCTTCTGCTTTAGCGTATTTATTAACTGCATCTTCCGAAAGCATCGAATATTTTTCAAATTCAACCGTTGTCGAAGCAGGTTTATGCCCAGAAGTAATTAGACGCTCCGCAAGTTTGTCGAACCATTTTTCATTTTCGTTATACAACTCTTCAAATTTTTCATGCAACGTAAAGAAATTGGCTCCTTTTACATACCAGTGATATTGGTGCAGTTTCACATGTAATGTATGCATGTTGCCTAAAAGATGATCCGCAATGGCCGCTGCATTAATTTTCGTATGATGAACATGTTCCTTGTGTTCTTGTTCTTCTTGCAATCTTTCTTGGGGTGTTCTTTCTTGAGTAGCTTTATTTTCAGTCATGATTTATTCCTCCTATAATTTTGGTTTGTTTAAAATAGCTTTCTTTGATTCCTCCTTTTTCTTTACTGAATTTAGTATAGGATAGATTTCCGTTAAAAAAATTGACGCTCATCAAGAAAATTATTTCTTAATAGACGCCAGGCTTCTCTATTAAATTCAACTGAAATAATCAAAGGAATGAAGTCGTTCCCTCCAAACAAAAATTTCATTAAAGTAGGGCCTAAAATGTCATTTTTATACTTAATTGGCACAGTTTTTTCTAATTATTTGTCATATTCATAGTCAACTATAGCTACAAAAGCAACTAATTTTGGAGATAGATTGAGATATTTAAAAATCTCTCATGAAAAATTAGTTGCTTTTGTCACTTAGCGCTGAAAATTTATGCCATTTATCTAGAAAAATGACAACCATGTTTTTCAATGTTATTATGATGTCTATTTAGGGTATACCTTAAACATACATGAAATAGTTTTTGTAATTCGCCGTTTGTATAATTAAGCGAGACAAATAAAAAAGCCATTTATGTTACACTCAAATCGTAATACCCGCTAAAGCATACAAGGAGAGTGAACATAAATGACTTATACCCATCTTACACCAAACGAGCTTGTAATGATAGAAGCATATTTTCATCAAGAAACTCCGGTTGCTATCGTTGCGAAGCA
>NZ_JAPMLG010000020.1:0-21894 GCF_035726925.1 Enterococcus sp. E5-37 | reverse complement strand
CGATAGTGAAGAGGGGCAAAATTTCCTACTAATATTCCCACTAACAAGAGATAAAACGGCCAGTTTGGTGTGATTCCTCTATAAAAAAATGCCCATGCTACCGAAATCCCATAGATTAACAACTGAATAATTTTTACAATGAAAAATAGCATAAAAATCTAGTTATCCGCATAAAAACTGGACTTATCACACTTTATCAAGGTCAAAACCACTCAATTTACTACTAATTTACTACTTATGAATGAGCTTTGATACGACGATTTATCCTTGAAAAGTGAAGATATAAAGATACTTCCAATAAAATTTGAATATTTAATAGGTAGACACTTCAAAAAATGAGGTGTCTATTTTTTTACCCGATTTTGAAAGGAAGTGAACTTATGAAAACAAAAAATCAAGAATCAAAAGGTCGTTCCCCACTCTTTAAGACCATCAAACATTCATTCAGCCAATAAAAAAGAAAGGATAGGTAAAAATATGGAACTTAAATTTGTGATTCCCAACATGGAAAAAACATTCGGCAATTTAGAATTTGCTGGCGAGGATAAAGTCGTTCAGCGAAGAATCAACGGACGGCTAACTGTCTTATCAAGAAGCTATAATCTCTATTCTGATGTTCAAAGAGCAGATGATATTGTGGTGGTGCTTCCTGCTGAAGCTGGCGAAAAACATTTCGGCTTTGAGGAACGTGTGAAGTTAGTCAATCCACGTATTACCGCAGAGGGCTACAAAATCGGCACTCGTGGTTTTACAAATTACCTTTTACATGCTGACGACATGATAAAAGAATAAAGAAAGAGAGGAAAAATGATGAGATTAGCAAATGGCATTGTATTAGATAAAGACACGACTTTTGGAGAATTGAAATTCTCTGCTCTACGTCGTGAAGTGAGAATCCAAAATGAAGACGGGTCGGTTTCAGATGAAATCAAGGAACGTACCTATGACTTAAAATCCAAAGGACAAGGACGCATGATTCAAGTAAGTATTCCTGCCAGCGTGCCTTTGAAAGAGTTTGATTATAACGCACGGGTGGAACTTATCAATCCCATTGCGGACACCGTTGCTACTGCCACCTATCAAGGAGCAGATGTTGACTGGTATATCAAGGCAGACGATATTGTGCTGACAAAGGATTCTAGTTCATTCAAAGCTCAACCACAAGCAAAGAAAGAACCGACACAAGACAAATAGTCGCTAGGTAGAAAGGAGACTTTTTCGCATGAAACAGCGTGGTAAAAGGATTCGCCCATCTGGTAAAGATTTAGTCTTTCATTTTACGATAGCGTCACTCCTGCCTGTTTTCCTGCTGGTTGTCGGACTGTTTCATGTGAAGACAATCCAGCAGATCAACTGGCAGGATTTTAACCTATCACAAGCAGATAAGATTGACATTCCCTATTTAATTATCAGTTTCAGTGTCGCAATTCTTATCTGCTTGCTGGTAGCGTTTGTATTCAAACGGGTTCGCTATGATACGGTTAAACAACTTTACCACCGTCAAAAACTGGCAAAGATGATACTTGAAAACAAGTGGTATGAATCTGAACAGGTCAAAACAGAGGGTTTCTTTAAAGATAGTGCTGGTCGTACAAAGGAAAAGATAACCTACTTCCCTAAAATGTATTATCGACTTAAAAATGGCTTGATACAGATACGGGTGGAAATCACGCTGGGAAAATATCAAGACCAACTCTTACACTTGGAAAAGAAATTAGAGAGTGGCTTGTACTGTGAGCTGACGGATAAAGAGTTAAAGGATTCCTATGTGGAATATACTTTGCTCTATGACACCATAGCCAGTCGTATTTCTATTGATGAAGTAGAAGCTAAAGATGGTAAACTTCGCTTAATGAAAAACGTATGGTGGGAATATGATAAGCTCCCTCATATGTTGATTGCTGGTGGTACAGGTGGCGGTAAAACTTACTTTATACTGACACTGATTGAAGCCTTGCTTCATACAGATTCAAAACTGTATATTCTTGACCCGAAAAATGCTGACCTTGCGGACTTAGGTTCTGTGATGGCAAATGTCTACTATAGAAAAGAAGACTTGCTTTCTTGCATTGAAACATTCTATGAAGAAATGATGAAACGTAGTGAGGAAATGAAGCAGATGAAGAACTATAAGACTGGCAAAAATTATGCTTACTTAGGTCTCCCGGCACACTTCTTAATCTTTGATGAATACGTCGCTTTCATGGAAATGCTGGGAACAAAAGAAAACACCGCAGTTATGAATAAGCTGAAACAGATTGTCATGTTAGGTCGTCAAGCTGGCTTCTTTCTAATACTGGCTTGTCAACGTCCAGACGCAAAATATTTAGGCGACGGAATCCGTGATCAGTTTAATTTCAGAGTGGCTTTAGGTCGTATGTCTGAAATGGGCTATGGCATGATGTTTGGCAGTGACGTACAAAAGGATTTCTTCTTAAAGCGAATCAAAGGTCGTGGCTATGTTGATGTAGGAACAAGTGTCATATCAGAGTTTTATACTCCCCTTGTACCAAAAGGATATGATTTCTTGGAGGAAATTAAAAAGTTATCCAACAGCAGACAGTCCACGCAGGCGACGTGCGAAGCGGAAGTCGCAGGTGTGGACTGATCTTGCTGGCTGGTGTGGCAATAGCCACGCCAGCACTTAACCCCCCGTATCTAACAGGGGGGTACAAATCGACAGGAAACAGTCAAAAAAACATTAGAAAATCCTTTGGTTACAAGGGATTTACAAAATTTCAGCGTATGTCAAATGGGCTTTAAAAGTTGACATACGCCTTTTTGATTGGAGGGATTTTTACTGAATGAACAAACTTGGTTACAGCATTTAAAAGAAAAACGCTTGGCTTATGGACTATCTCAAAACCGTTTAGCTGTTGCGACTGGTATTACAAGGCAGTATCTAAGCGATATTGAAACAGGAAAAGTCAAGCCATCAGAGGATTTACAGCAGTCCCTTTGGGAAGCTCTGGAACGCTTCAATCCCGACGCTCCCCTTGAAATGCTGTTTGATTATGTAAGGATTCGCTTTCCGACAACAGACGTACAGCAGGTGGTCGAAAACATCTTACAACTGAAACTGTCCTATTTTCTTCATGAGGACTATGGTTTCTATTCTTATTCAGAGCATTATGCTTTAGGCGACATATTCGTCCTTTGCTCCCATGAACTGGACAAAGGAGTTCTGGTGGAATTGAAAGGTCGTGGGTGCAGACAATTTGAAAGCTATCTTCTGGCACAACAAAGAAGCTGGTATGAGTTCTTTATGGACGTTTTGGTGGCTGGCGGTGTGATGAAACGCCTTGACCTTGCCATTAACGATAAGACAGGGATTTTGAATATCCCTGTACTCACTGAAAAGTGCCAACAGGAAGAATGTATCTCCGTCTTCCGCAGTTTTAAAAGCTATCGCAGTGGCGAACTGGTACGCAAAGAGGAAAAGGAATGTATGGGAAACACCCTCTATATCGGTTCATTACAAAGTGAAGTTTATTTCTGTATCTATGAAAAGGACTACGAGCAGTACAAGAAAAATGATATTCCCATTGAAGACGCAGAAGTAAAAAACCGTTTTGAGATTCGATTGAAAAATGAGCGTGCCTATTATGCAGTCCGTGATTTACTCGTCTATGACAATCCAGAGCATACCGCCTTTAAAATTATCAATCGGTATATCCGTTTTGTAGATAAAGACGATTCCAAACCTCGTTCTGATTGGAAACTGAATGAAGAATGGGCTTGGTTTATTGGGAACAATCGTGAACGATTAAAACTAACCACAAAACCAGAGCCTTACTCCTTCCAAAGGACGCTGAACTGGCTATCTCATCAAGTTGCCCCGACCTTAAAGGTTGCGATTAAACTTGATGAAATCAACCAGACGCAGGTTGTAAAAGACATTCTCGACCATGCGAAACTGACAGACCGACACAAGCAGATTTTGAAGCAACAGTCAGTAAAAGAACAGGACGTGATAACAACAAAAAAATAACTCAAATACAAATTCATTGAATATAGAGAGGAGAACATTTTTATGAATTTTGGACAAAACCTTTATAACTGGTTTCTATCAAACGCTCAATCACTGGTGCTTTTAGCAATCGTTGTGATTGGCTTGTATCTTGGCTTCAAGCGTGAGTTTAGCAAACTGATTGGCTTTTTAATTATTGCGATTATTGCGGTTGGCTTAGTCTTCAACGCTGCTGGAGTAAAAGACATTTTACTAGAGCTATTCAATCGCATTATTGGTGCTTAAATAAAACCGTTCTTTTGTGGAATATAAGTGGTTTTCTTATGTTCCGCAAAGGAATGGTACACCAAACGAAGTGCGGTAGGGATTTTTGAATCTCTACAAAGAAAGGACGTGAATATATGGACGATATGCAAGTCTATATTGCGAATTTAGGCAAATACAATGAGGGCGAATTGGTCGGTGCGTGGTTTACCTTTCCCATTGACTTTGAGGAAGTCAAAGAGAAAATCGGCTTGAATGATGAATATGAGGAATACGCCATTCATGACTACGAGTTACCCTTTACGGTTGACGAATACACTTCCATTGGCGAACTCAATCGACTATGGGAAATGGTATCGGAATTACCCGAAGAATTACAATCGGAGCTATCTGCTCTGCTCACTCATTTTTCAAGCATTGAAGAACTAAGCGAACATCAAGAGGATATTATCATTCATTCCGATTGTGATGATATGTATGACGTGGCACGCTACTACATTGAAGAAACGGGTGCTTTAGGCGAAGTACCAGCTAGTCTTCAAAACTATATTGATTATCAAGCCTATGGTCGGGATTTAGACCTTTCAGGAACGTTTATCTCAACCAATCATGGGATTTTTGAAATCGTCTATTAAATCTGTCGGTACATTACTACTGGCAGATTTTCTATTTTACGGGGTGGCTCAATCAGCTACCCCTATTTTTTATGAAAGGATTGATTACATGAAGAAAATACGAAGCTATACCAGTATCTGGTCTGTGGAAAAGGTACTGTATTCTATCAATGATTTTAGACTTCCGTTTCCCATAACCTTTACGCAAATGACATGGTTTGTCGTGTCACTCTTTGCAGTGATGATACTTGGCAACTTGCCCCCTCTTTCCATGATAGAGGGAGCATTTCTCAAATACTTTGGGATTCCTGTGGCTTTCACATGGTTTATGTCTACAAAAACTTTTGATGGTAAAAAGCCTTATGGATTTTTGAAGTCTGTCATTGCTTATGCACTGCGACCAAAGCTGACCTATGCAGGAAAAAAAGTAACGCTTGGCAGAAACCAGCCACAAGAAGCCATTACAGCAGTTAGGAGTGAATTTTATGGCATATCCAATTAAATACATTGAAAACAATCTCGTCTGGAATAAAGACGGGGAATGTTATGCTTACTATGAGCTTGTTCCTTACAATTACTCATTTCTAAGTCCAGAACAGAAAATACAAGTGCATGATTCTTTCAGACAGCTTATCGCACAAAATCGTGATGGCAAAATTCATGCTTTACAAATCAGTACAGAATCCAGCATACGTTCTGCACAAGAGCGTTCCAAAAATGAAGTCACTGGCAAGCTCAAAGCGGTTGCCTATGACAAAATCGACCAACAGACAGACGCTTTAATATCCATGATTGGCGAAAATCAAGTGAACTACCGTTTCTTTATCGGCTTTAAGTTGCTTCTCAACGATCAGGAGTTTTCTATGAAAAGTCTTACCGTTGAAGCAAAAAATGCTTTGTCTGATTTTGTCTATGATGTGAACCATAAGCTGATGGGCGATTTTGTTAGTATGAGTAATGATGAAATCCTGCGTTTTCAGAAGATGGAAAAGCTCTTAGAAAATAAAATCTCTCGTCGTTTCAAAATCCGCAGGTTAGATAAGGACGACTTCGGCTATCTGATTGAACACCTTTACGGACAGACAGGCACTGCCTATGAAGAGTATGAGTACCATCTATCAAAGAAAAAGCTGGATAATGAAACGCTGATTAAATACTATGACTTGATTAAGCCTACTCGCTGTTTGGTGGAAGAAAAACAGCGATATTTGAAAATCCAGCAGGAAGATGAAACCGTCTATGTAGCTTACTTTACCATTAACAGCATTGTCGGAGAACTGGACTTCCCGTCCTCTGAAATCTTCTACTACCAGCAACAGCAATTTACATTCCCGATTGATACGTCAATGAATGTGGAAATTGTAGCGAATCGTAAAGCCCTATCTACTGTCCGCAATAAAAAGAAAGAACTGAAAGACTTGGATAACTACGCTTGGCAAAGTGATAATGAAACCAGCTCCAATGTGGCGGAAGCTCTGGAAAGTGTGAATGAGCTGGAAACCAATTTAGACCAAAGCAAGGAATCTATGTACAAGCTGTCTTATGTGGTAAGGGTATCAGCAAATGATCTTGACGAACTCAAACGTCGTTGTAATGAAGTGAAAGATTTTTATGACGATTTAAGCGTAAAACTGGTACGACCATTTGGGGATATGCTCGGCTTACATGAAGAATTTTTACCTGCCAGCAAGCGTTATATGAATGATTATATTCAATACGTGACCTCTGATTTCCTCGCTGGTTTAGGTTTTGGTGCTACTCAAATGCTGGGGGAAAATGAGGGGATTTATGTTGGCTACAGCTTAGATACTGGACGCAATGTCTATCTGAAACCTGCTCTTGCCAGTCAAGGGGTTAAGGGTTCAGTAACCAATGCGTTAGCGTCGGCTTTTGTTGGTTCGCTGGGTGGTGGTAAATCCTTTGCGAATAACCTTATCGTCTATTATGCGGTGCTTTATGGGGCACAAGCAGTGATTGTAGACCCAAAAGCAGAACGTGGCAGATGGAAAGAAACCTTGCCAGAGATTTCCCATGAAATCAATATCGTCACTCTGACTTCTGATGAGAAAAACAAAGGCTTACTTGACCCTTATGTGATTATGAAAAATCCCAAAGATTCTGAATCACTGGCTATTGATATTCTGACATTCCTTACGGGGATTTCCTCTCGTGATGGGGAACGCTTCCCAATCCTTAGAAAAGCCATTCGTGCAGTAACCAATAGTGAAGTACGAGGGTTGATGAAAGTGATTGAGGAATTACGGGTTGAGAATACGCCACTAAGTACCAGTATAGCCGACCATATCGAAAGTTTTACAGACTATGACTTTGCACATTTATTATTCAGTAATGGTTATGTGGAGCAGTCTATCAGCTTAGAAAAACAACTGAACATTATACAGGTTGCGGACTTGGTACTTCCCGACAAGGAAACTTCCTTTGAGGAATATACCACTATGGAGCTTTTATCCGTTGCTATGCTGATTGTCATTAGTACCTTTGCTTTAGACTTTATCCATACAGACCGAAGCATTTTCAAGATTGTAGATTTAGACGAAGCATGGAGCTTTTTACAGGTAGCACAAGGAAAAACACTATCTATGAAGCTGGTTCGGGCTGGTCGTGCTATGAACGCTGGGGTATATTTCGTGACCCAAAATACAGACGACCTCTTAGATGAAAAACTGAAAAATAACCTCGGCTTAAAATTTGCATTTCGTTCCACTGACCTTAACGAGATTAAAAAGACCTTAGCCTTTTTTGGTGTAGACCCAGAGGACGAAAACAATCAGAAGCGATTGCGTGATTTGGAAAACGGGCAATGCCTTATCAGTGATTTATATGGTCGTGTCGGTGTGATACAGTTCCACCCTGTATTTGAAGAACTGCTCCATGCCTTTGATACCAGACCACCTGTGCGAAAAGAGGTGTAAATGTGAAACCATCAATAGTAAACAGAATAAAATCAAACTGGACGCTGAAACGTCTAGGTAAAGTGGCAATGACAGTGGCTTTCACACTTGTGATTGCCATTTTTCTTTTAGCCATGCTGGGAACGGTGGTTCAAGCTGCGGGCTTGGTAGATGATACGGTCAATGTGGCAAATGAATACAGCCGATACCCACTTGAAAACTATCAACTGGATTTTTATGTGGATAATAGCTGGGGCTGGCTTCCGTGGAACTGGTCGGACGGGATTGGAAAACAGGTCATGTATGGACTATATGCCATTACCAATTTTATTTGGACAATCAGTTTGTATGTTTCCAATGCGACAGGTTACTTAGTACAGGAAGCCTATTCCTTAGACTTCATTTCCGCTACAGCAGATTCCATTGGTAAGAATATGCAGACCTTAGCTGGTGTGAGTGCAAACGGATTTTCAACAGAGGGTTTCTATGTTGGATTCCTCTTACTCTTGATTTTGGTTCTTGGGGTTTATGTTGCCTATACGGGACTGATAAAGAGAGAAACCACAAAGGCAATTCATGCCATTATGAATTTTGTGCTGGTGTTTATCCTATCGGCTTCCTTTATTGCCTACGCTCCCGACTACATTAAAAAAATCAATGACTTTTCATCAGACATCAGTAATGCCAGTTTATCACTTGGCACGAAGATTGTCATGCCCCATTCCGATAGTCAAGGCAAGGACAGCGTGGACTTAATCAGAGATAGCCTGTTTTCCATACAGGTTCAGCAACCGTGGCTACTGCTTCAATACAACAGTTCAGACATTGAAAGTATCGGTATTGACCGTGTGGAAAGCCTGCTCTCCACCAGCCCAGATTCCAACAATGGCGAAGACAGAGAAAAAATTGTTGCGGAAGAAATTGAAGACAGAAGCAATACCAATCTAACCATTACAAAGACCATTAACCGTTTAGGTACAGTCTTCTTCCTATTTGTCTTCAATATTGGGATTTCCATATTTGTATTCCTATTAACAGGAATCATGATTTTCTCGCAGGTACTTTTTATCATCTATGCTATGTTTCTGCCTGTGAGCTTTATTTTAAGCATGATTCCATCATTTGATGGTATGTCAAAACGAGCCATAACAAAGCTCTTTAATACCATTTTGACACGAGCTGGAATCACATTGATTATTACGACAGCATTTAGTATTTCAACCATGCTCTATACCTTATCGGCTGGTTATCCGTTCTTTTTGATTGCTTTTCTACAGATTGTGACCTTTGCAGGAATCTACTTCAAGCTGGGCGATTTAATGAGTATGTTTTCTCTACAGAGTAACGATTCTCAAAGTGTGGGAAGTCGTGTGATGAGAAAACCTCGTATGCTTATGCACGCTCACATGCACCGTCTACAGCGGAAACTTGGACGTTCCATGACTACTCTAGGGGCTGGGTCTGCCATTGTTACAGGTAAAAAAGGACAGTCGGGTTCGGGGAGTTCTGCAAGGACACAAGCAGATCACTCCCGACCAGACGGAAAGGAAAAATCAACACTTGGAAAACGTATCGGTCAAACCATCGGTACAGTAGCTGATACCAAAGACAGAATGGTAGACACTGCTAGTGGTTTGAAAGAACAGGTTAAAGATTTGCCGACCAATGCAAGATATGCAGTATATCAAGGAAAATCCAAAGTAAAAGAGAATGTCCGTGATTTAACCAGTAGTATTTCTCAAACCAAAGCGGACAGAGCCAGTGGACGCAAGGAACAGCAGGAACAAAGGCGAAAAACCATTGCGAAGCGTCGCTCTGAAATGGAACAGGTCAAACAGAAAAAACAGCCTGCTTCTTCTGTTCATGAAAGACCGACTACAAGACAAGAACAATATCATGATGAACAGACCTCAAAACAGTCTAATATTCAGACTTCATATAAGGAATCTCAACAAGCCAAACAAGAGCGTCCAGCAGTTAAGTCCGATTTTTCAAGTCCAAAAGTGGAACGCCAAGGCAATACCGTTCAAGAAAAAACCGTTCAAAAGCCAGCAACTTCAACCACTACAGCAGATAGAACTTCACAACGTCCAATCACAAAAGAACGTCCGTCTACTGTTCAAAGAGTACCACTACAAAATACAAGAAGTAGACCACCAATCAAAACCGCCACCATTAAGAAAGTCGGTAAGAAACCATGAAGTTGAAAACTTTAGTGATTGGTGGTTCTGGATTATTCTTGATGGTCTTCTCACTGCTTCTGTTTGTTGCCATTTTATTTTCAGATGAACAGGACAGCGGAATTTCCAATATTCATTATGGAGGTGTGAATGTTTCCGCAGAAGTGCTGGCTCATAAGCCTATGGTAGAAAAATATGCCAAAGAATATGGCGTTGAAGAATATGTCAACATACTTCTTGCGATTATACAGGTGGAATCGGGCGGTACTGCGGAAGATGTTATGCAGTCCTCGGAATCCCTCGGTCTTCCACCTAATTCATTGAGTACAGAAGAATCCATTAAGCAAGGTGTGAAGTATTTCAGTGAATTATTAGCCAGTAGCGAAAGGCTCAGTGTAGATTTAGAATCGGTTATCCAGTCCTACAATTATGGTGGTGGTTTCTTAGGGTATGTGGCTAATCGTGGAAATAAATATACCTTTGAACTGGCTCAAAGTTTCTCAAAAGAGTATTCAGGTGGCGAAAAAGTGTCTTACCCCAATCCCATAGCCATACCTATCAATGGGGGCTGGCGATACAACTATGGCAATATGTTTTATGTGCAACTGGTAACGCAGTATCTTGTCACAACAGAGTTTGATGATGATACGGTACAAGCCATCATGGACGAAGCACTGAAATATGAGGGCTGGCGATACGTTTACGGTGGAGCTTCCCCGACTACTTCTTTTGATTGTAGCGGACTGACACAATGGACGTATGGAAAAGCTGGAATTAACTTACCACGAACCGCACAACAGCAATATGATGTGACCCAGCATATCCCACTATCGGAAGCACAAGCTGGCGATTTGGTTTTCTTTCATTCTACCTATAACGCTGGCTCTTATATTACTCATGTTGGGATATACCTTGGCAATAACCGTATGTTTCATGCAGGCGACCCAATCGGTTATGCCGACTTAACAAGCCCCTACTGGCAACAGCATTTAGTGGGAGCAGGACGAATCAAACAATGAGAAAGGAAGATTTAATGATGAAATTTAGAAAAAATCAGAATAAAGAAAAACAGATACCAAAGGAAAAGAAACCTCGTGTCTATAAGGTCAATCCTCATAAAAAGGTTGTGATTGCCTTGTGGGTACTTTTAGGGCTTAGTTTCAGCTTTGCGATATTCAAGCACTTTACAGCTATAGATACTCATACTATTCACGAAACAACTATCATAGAAAAGGAATACGTTGATACTCATCATGTAGAAAATTTTGTAGAGAACTTTGCGAAAGTCTACTATTCATGGGAGCAATCCGATAAGTCCATTGATAATCGAATGGAAAGTCTAAAAGGCTATCTGACAGATGAACTTCAAGCTCTCAATGTTGATACAGTACGCAAAGATATTCCTGTATCGTCTTCTGTAAGAGGATTTCAGATATGGACGGTAGAGCCAACTGGCGACAATGAGTTTAATGTAACCTACAGTGTAGACCAGCTCATTACAGAGGGAGAAAATACAAAGACCGTCCACTCTGCTTATATAGTGAGTGTCTATGTAGATGGTTCTGGAAATATGGTACTGGTTAAGAATCCGACCATTACCAACATACCTAAGAAATCAAGTTATAAACCAAAAGCCATTGAAAGTGAGGGGACGGTTGATTCCATTACAACCAATGAAATCAATGAGTTTTTAACGACGTTCTTCAAGCTCTATCCTACAGCGACAGCCAGTGAACTTTCCTACTATGTGAATGACGGGATATTAAAACCAATCGGAAAAGAGTACATCTTTCAAGAACTGGTAAATCCTATTCACAATCGTAAGGATAATCAAGTCACGGTATCGCTGACAGTGGAGTATATCGACCAGCAGACCAAAGCAACGCAGGTATCTCAATTTGATTTGGTACTTGAAAAGAACGGGAGTAATTGGAAGATTATAGAATAACAAATATTGGTACATTATTACAGCTATTTTGTAATCACGTACTCTCTTTGATAAAAAATTGGAGATTCCTTTACAAATATGCTCTTACGTGCTATTATTTAAGTATCTATTTAAAAGGAGTTAATAAATATGCGGCAAGGTATTCTTAAATAAACTGTCAATTTGATAGCGGGAACAAATAATTGGATGTCCTTTTTTAGGAGGGCTTAGTTTTTTGTACCCAGTTTAAGAATACTTTTATCATGTGATTCTAAAGTATCCGGAGAATATCTGTATGCTTTGTATGCCTATGGTTATGCATAAAAATCCCAGTGATAAGAGTATTTATCACTGGGATTTTTATGCCCTTTTGGGCTTTTGAATGGAGGAAAATCACATGAAAATTATTAATATTGGAGTTTTAGCTCATGTTGATGCAGGAAAAACTACCTTAACAGAAAGCTTATTATATAACAGTGGAGCGATTACAGAATTAGGAAGCGTGGACAAAGGTACAACGAGGACGGATAATACGCTTTTAGAACGTCAGAGAGGAATTACAATTCAGACAGGAATAACCTCTTTTCAGTGGGAAAATACGAAGGTGAACATCATAGACACGCCAGGACATATGGATTTCTTAGCAGAAGTATATCGTTCATTATCAGTTTTAGATGGGGCAATTCTACTGATTTCTGCAAAAGATGGCGTACAAGCACAAACTCGTATATTATTTCATGCACTTAGGAAAATGGGGATTCCCACAATCTTTTTTATCAATAAGATTGACCAAAATGGAATTGATTTATCAACGGTTTATCAGGATATTAAAGAGAAACTTTCTGCCGAAATTGTAATCAAACAGAAGGTAGAACTGTATCCTAATGTGTGTGTGACGAACTTTACCGAATCTGAACAATGGGATACGGTAATAGAGGGAAACGATGACCTTTTAGAGAAATATATGTCCGGTAAATCATTAGAAGCATTGGAACTCGAACAAGAGGAAAGCATAAGATTTCAGAATTGTTCTCTGTTCCCTCTTTATCATGGAAGTGCAAAAAGTAATATAGGGATTGATAACCTTATAGAAGTTATTACTAATAAATTTTATTCATCAACACATCGAGGTCCGTCTGAACTTTGCGGAAATGTTTTCAAAATTGAATATACAAAAAAAAGACAACGTCTTGCATATATACGCCTTTATAGTGGAGTACTACATTTACGAGATTCGGTTAGAGTATCAGAAAAAGAAAAAATAAAAGTTACAGAAATGTATACTTCAATAAATGGTGAATTATGTAAGATTGATAGAGCTTATTCTGGAGAAATTGTTATTTTGCAAAATGAGTTTTTGAAGTTAAATAGTGTTCTTGGAGATACAAAACTATTGCCACAGAGAAAAAAGATTGAAAATCCGCACCCTCTACTACAAACAACTGTTGAACCGAGTAAACCTGAACAGAGAGAAATGTTGCTTGATGCCCTTTTGGAAATCTCAGATAGTGATCCGCTTCTACGATATTACGTGGATTCTACGACACATGAAATTATACTTTCTTTCTTAGGGAAAGTACAAATGGAAGTGATTAGTGCACTGTTGCAAGAAAAGTATCATGTGGAGATAGAACTAAAAGAGCCTACAGTCATTTATATGGAGAGACCGTTAAAAAATGCAGAATATACCATTCACATCGAAGTGCCGCCAAATCCTTTCTGGGCTTCCATTGGTTTATCTGTATCACCGCTTCCGTTGGGAAGTGGAATGCAGTATGAGAGCTCGGTTTCTCTTGGATACTTAAATCAATCATTTCAAAATGCAGTTATGGAAGGGATACGCTATGGTTGTGAACAAGGATTGTATGGTTGGAATGTGACGGACTGTAAAATCTGTTTTAAGTATGGCTTATACTATAGCCCTGTTAGTACCCCAGCAGATTTTCGGATGCTTGCTCCTATTGTATTGGAACAAGTCTTAAAAAAAGCTGGAACAGAATTGTTAGAGCCATATCTTAGTTTTAAAATTTATGCGCCACAGGAATATCTTTCACGAGCATACAACGATGCTCCTAAATATTGTGCGAACATCGTAGACACTCAATTGAAAAATAATGAGGTCATTCTTAGTGGAGAAATCCCTGCTCGGTGTATTCAAGAATATCGTAGTGATTTAACTTTCTTTACAAATGGACGTAGTGTTTGTTTAACAGAGTTAAAAGGGTACCATGTTACTACCGGTGAACCTGTTTGCCAGCCCCGTCGTCCAAATAGTCGGATAGATAAAGTACGATATATGTTCAATAAAATAACTTAGTGTATTTTATGTTGTTATATAAATATGGTTTCTTGTTAAATAAGATGAAATATTTTTTAATAAAGATTTGAATTAAAGTGTAAAGGAGGAGATAGTTATTATAAACTACAAGTGGATATTGTGTCCTGTATGTGGAAATAAAACACGATTAAAGATAAGGGAAGATACTGAATTAAAAAAATTCCCCCTCTATTGTCCGAAATGCAGACAAGAAAATTTAATTGAAATAAAGCAGTTCAAAGTAACTGTGATTACAGAGCCAGACGCAAAGACGCAGAGCCGATAAAATGAGATTAATACAATCTCATTTTATCGGCTCTTTCCGTTATGTATGGATTCTTTTAATTAGTCTTCGATGTTTCTTGCTTCGTTGATACCGCTGGCTAAAGATTCCATTAAGGATAGTTCTTTGTCTGTAAAGCTATCCATGTATTTCTCTATCTGTAATCGTCGGGTGCTTTTTACCAAGTTATTAGCAGGTAAGAAAAATTCATCAACGGAAACATGAAGTAACGATACAAGGTCATAAAGAACTTGTATGCTGGGGTGTTGCCCTTTATTTTCAATATTAGTTAAGTACCGTGGGTCAATTTCAATCAATGCTCCCACTTGTTCACGAGTTAAACCTCGTTTCAATCGAGCTTCTTTAATGGCTAAACCAAAGGCTCTAAAATCATATTTATCTTCTTTTTTACGCATAGTAGACCACCTCTATACATTTTATTGTTCCTACTGAATTAAAAACAGGTATAGAAAAACGTGTTATATGGTTTATAGGTTTATATTTAATAAAAAGCACTACTAAACGCCAATAAAAAAAACCGTTATATGGTAGTGCTATTTACGCTGTTAAAATATTGTATATTACTTCCAAATGGCGGTTTGTTGGAGGTCAACGTCGCCATGAAGTACATCATATACAATAAATTTCCTTACATTGGGTTCTTGTCAAAAAAAGTCGTCTATCTGCAATAGATAAGTACGTCCACCAATGTGGTTTTATAAATCATATAGATAGAATAACAGAAGCATGTAAACAGAGAAATAAATCTGTTTATATGCTTTTTTGGCTATTCAGAACTTTTTTACAAAGTTTATTTATCAGTAATGCAACAAATCCCCCTTTCACATTGGGACTAAGAGTGAAAGGAGATAAACGAGCAAGGCTCACTTCCTTTCCTAGACAGAAAGGGGGTGAGAAACATGAAACCATCTTCTTTTCAGACCACAATAGAAAATCAGTTTGACTATATCTGTAAACGTGCTATGGAAGACGAGCGAAAGAATTATATGCTTTATCTTTCAAGGATTGCAAAGCGTGAGGTGTCCTTTTCGGATGTTGGCGATTATCTTGTTAGCCAGTTTGCGACAACAGATAACTATTCAACTGACTTTCAGATTTTTACACTCAATGGGTTATCAGTAGGCGTTGAAAATGATTTGTTGAGTGAAGCATTACGTGAGTTGCCAGACAAGAAACGTGAAATTCTACTGCTGTTTTACTTTATGGACATGAGCGATTCAGAAATTGCAGACCTGTTGAAATTGAACCGTTCTACTGTCTATCGGCATAGAACCAGTGGACTAGCCTTAATTAAAAAGTTTATGGAGGAATTTGAAGAATGAAAACACAATATCCTATGATTCCCTTTCCTCTCATTGTAAAGGCAACAGATGGCGATACCGAAGCGATTAACCAGATTCTACATCATTACAGAGGGTACATAACGAAGCGTTCCCTACGACTTATGAAAGATGAATATGGCAATCAAAGTATGGTCGTTGATGAAGTCTTACGTGGAAGAATGGAAACCAGACTGATTACAAAGATTTTGTCATTTGAAATTAAGTAATATCCTCTCTCCTTTCGTGGAAGCGTGCTAAACCATTCCACGCTTCCCGAACAGGGAGGTTTGTTATTCCACCAAAGCATATTGAGCTTTCAATGTGTTTTGATAGGCTAACGAGCCATTGTTCTTTGAAAACTGAATAAAAGTAATCGAATACGTTTCGATAAGAAAAGAGCCAACGGAACTAACCGCCATGACCTATCTTATAAAGATAGCGAGCGATTCATGTTAGTGATCCGAGAAGCAATCTTTAGCAGGATTGCCTGCAACGACATTCTTATCGTGATAATGATACTCCCATACAGTCAATAGTCCGAGCGTGATAAAACCGTCGCAGGCAATGAGTATGGCTACATGAGAACCATGCAGGGGTGGAACTCCCGTGAGCTTTGCTAAAGCTGTTCGATTGCTGGTAAAACAACTTTTATGAAATCCAAATAAGTGATTTGGAAAGGAGGATTTTATGAAGCAGACTGACATTCCTATTTGGGAACGTTATACCCTAACCATTGAAGAAGCGTCAAAATATTTTCGTATTGGCGAAAACAAGCTACGACGCTTGGCAGAGGAAAATAAAAATGCAAATTGGCTGATTATGAATGGCAATCGTATTCAGATTAAACGAAAACAATTTGAAAAAATTATAGATACATTGGACGCAATCTAGCGTCGCCAAAGGGTCTTGTATATGATAAAATAGTATTAAGTCGTATCAAGGCTCTTTCCATAAAGGAAAGGAGCAAATGCCATGTCAGAAAAAAGACGTGACAATAAAGGTCGAATCTTAAAGACTGGAGAGAGCCAACGAAAAGACGGAAGATACTTATACAAATATATAGATTCATTTGGAGAACCGCAATTTGTTTACTCGTGGAAACTTGTGGCTACAGACCGAGTACCAGCAGGAAAGCGTGATTGTATCTCACTTAGAGAGAAAATCGCAGAGTTACAGAAAGACATTCATGATGGTATTGATGTTGTAGGAAAGAAAATGACACTCTGCCAGCTTTACGCAAAACAGAACGCTCAAAGACCAAAGGTTAGAAAAAACACTGAAACTGGACGCAAATATCTTATGGATATTTTGAAGAAAGACAAGTTAGGTGTAAGAAGTATTGACAGTATTAAGCCATCAGACGCTAAAGAATGGGCTATTAGAATGAGTGAAAATGGTTATGCTTATCAAACCATCAATAACTACAAACGTTCTTTAAAGGCTTCATTCTATATTGCTATACAAGATGATTGTGTTCGGAAGAATCCATTTGACTTTCAACTGAAAGCAGTTCTTGATGATGATACTGTCCCTAAGACCGTACTAACAGAAGAACAGGAAGAAAAACTGTTAGCCTTTGCAAAAGCTGATAAAACCTACAGCAAAAATTATGATGAAATTCTGATACTCTTAAAAACAGGTCTTCGTATTTCAGAGTTTGGTGGTTTGGCACTTCCAGATTTAGATTTTGAGAATCGTCTTGTCAATATAGACCATCAGCTATTGAGAGATACTGAAATTGGGTACTACATTGAAACACCAAAGACCAAAAGTGGCGAACGTCAAGTTCCTATGGTTGAAGAAGCCTATCAAGCATTTAAGCGAGTGTTAGCGAATCGAAAGAATGATAAGCGTGTTGAGATTGATGGATATAGTGATTTCCTCTTTCTTAATAGAAAGAACTATCCAAAAGTGGCAAGTTATTACAACGGCATGATGAAAGGTCTTGTTAAGAAATACAATAAGTATAACGAGGATAAATTGCCACACATCACTCCACATAGTTTGCGACATACATTCTGTACCAACTATGCAAATGCAGGAATGAATCCAAAGGCATTACAGTACATTATGGGACATGCTAATATAGCCATGACGCTGAACTATTACGCACATGCAACATTCGATTCTGCAATGGCAGAAATGAAACGCTTGAATAAAGAGAAGCAACAGGAGCGTCTTGTTGCTTAGTAGTACAAATGAATTTACTACTTATTTACCACTTCTGACAGCTAAGACATGAGGAAATATGCAAAGAAACGTGAAGTATCTTCCTACAGTAAAAATACTCGAAAGCACATAGAATAAGGCTTTACGAGCATTTAAGAAAATATAAAAAGATAATTAGAAATTTATACTTTGTTTCAGTATAAAAAATTGTTCGCCATTACTCAAAGTCTCTTCCTCCTTGTATCGTTTATTTGTTTCATTTTATCATTATGATAGGCGCTTGAACAATCCATTTTGTATTTTATTGAGTACTCTTGGATAAACTACCAGCGATTATCATATTTATTTATGTTACTGTAAGCCATCATATAAAAGTAAATGAGCAGATCATAGAAATATAAAAAAGAACTAAAATTGATCTAAATTATGTGCAGCTTGACTACGTACCAATCTATATTACTTACTAGATTAGTCGTTAATCTATTCGGATCGAATGGGCAAAATATTTTTGTGTATGTCCGTCCTTGATCATGATTCCAAAAAGAATCATTGGGGGCTGTGGCGTAAATATTATACTATAATCCAGAAATACCTATATTTAGTTATTTCTGGATTTTTTGATAGAAAAATAGAGAGTGTAAAATATCTTGTGTAAATTCGTTTTTCTAGAAATGTAGAAAAAAAGGTATATCCTTAGTAAAATTAGTTCGACCAAAAACAATTTACGAAAGGAATATACCCATGAACTATTTTACTACATCTTTAATGAAAAACCTATTTTCTAATGACAACAATCTTCCAGCTTTTGAACAGGCTGTAACCGAACTGTTTCGTTCAGAGTTGGAGAAATCTCTCAATGAAATACTCGCATATGAGTTGACGGCTTTTCTTGATTATGAACCATACGCTAGAACCAATAACGAAAATTCTAGAAATGGTTCCTATCAAAGAAAGTTTGATACAAAATATGGAACTATTACACTCAATATTCCAAGAGATAGAATGGGAGAATTTTTCACTTCTCTTCTGCCTAAATACAGAAGACGAGATCTATTTACCGAAACAACGATTTTGGATTTATTTGAAGAAGGAATGAGCCATTCAGAAATTTGTTCCATGATCCAAAAATTATGTGGAGCTCGCTATTCTAAACAGACCATATCTAATATTACGGACAAAGCTCTGGAATGTGTAGATTCCTTCAAAAACAGAATATTGAACAAAGAGTATGCCGTTGTATATCTTGATGGAACATCCATGCCTTTACGCCGTGATACTGTATCCAGGGAAATGGTCCATATAGCACTAGGAATCACAGTAGAAGGTACAAAAGAAATTCTTGGCTATATGATTGCACCAAACGAGTCCGCTGAGATATGGGAAGAACTTCTGAAAGACCTTAAATCAAGAGGGGTTGAACGTATTTCTTTATTTTGTACAGACGGATTGTCTGGGATGGAAAATGTAATACAGGACATTTTCCCGGGCTCTAAAATTCAAAGATGCCTGGTCCATATTCAAAGAAATATATGTGCAAAAGTAAGAGTCAGTGACAGAAAAGAAGTGGCCAATGAATTTAAAGAGGTATATCGGTCCAAATCAAAAGAAGAAGCTTTAACTTCTCTAAAGAAATTCATCGATAGGTGGAAACACAAATATCCATCAATGGTGAAAAGTCTCAGCAACAATGACTATCTGTTTACATTCTATGATTATCCAGAAAGTGTTAGGCATACGATTTATTCAACAAATCTGATTGAAGGAAACAATAAACAATTAAAACGAAGTTTCAAAAAGAAATAACAATTTCCAACGGAAAAATCTGAAGAGAAATACCTTGTGATTCAGTTCAATCGTTACAACGAGAAAAACATGAATCACGTACATAGAGGTTTTGGACAAACAACCAGAGAAGATTGGTTCAAGAGCTAATCTGCTTTACCAAGGGTATACTTTTACACATAATTCTTGACGCTACCAGGGGGATAGCATACCTATGCTTCTTTTTTTATGTATTTAGCTATTTCTTCTTTACAATATCGAACATATGTTTGTATAATGTGAAAGAATGGAGTGTTATTTATGATGGATTATTCAAAAGAGCCAGTAAATGATTACTTTTTAATCGATATGAAAAGCTTTTACGCAAGTGTCGAATGTATAGAAAGAAATTTAGATCCATTAACAACAGAACTTGTTGTTATGAGTCGATCTGATAATACTGGTTCAGGATTGATATTAGCTTCTTCTCCTGAAGCAAAAAAGCGGTATGGTATTACAAATGTGAGTAGACCACGTGACTTACCACAACCATTTCCTAAAACATTACACGTTGTTCCACCACGTATGAACCTATATATCAAGCGAAATATGCAGGTAAATAATATTTTCAGAAGATATGTGACTGATGAAGATCTACTGATTTACTCGATCGATGAATCAATCTTAAAAGTGACCCCATCACTGAATCTTTTTACGACTGAAGGAACACGAAGTCAGCGAAGGAAGAAGCTCGCTCAAATGATCCAAGAACGTATTAAAGAAGAGTTAGGTTTGATTGCTACGGTAGGCGTCGGCGATAATCCCCTTTTGGCTAAACTAGCCTTAGACAATGAAGCAAAGCATAATGAAGGATTTATTGCGGAATGGACGTACGAAAACGTTCCTGAAAAAGTATGGAATATTCCTGAAATGACGGACTTTTGGGGCATTGGCTCTCGAATGAAGAAAAGACTCAATCAGATGGGAATTATGAGCATTAGAGATCTTGCTAACTGGAATCCATACACCATTAAGAGCCGTTTAGGTGTGATTGGCTTACAGCTATACTTTCATGCAAATGGTATTGATCGAACTGATATAGCAATCCCACCAGAACCGACAAAAGAAAAGTCCTATGGTAATTCACAAGTGTTGCCACGTGATTATACTAGAAGAAATGAAATCGAGCTGGTTGTAAAAGAAATGGCGGAACAAGTAGCCATTCGTATCAGACAGCATAATTGTAAAACAGGATGTGTCCATTTAAACATTGGTACATCGATCTTAGAAACGAGACCAGGGTTCTCACACCAGATGAAAATCCCTATCACAGACAATACAAAGGAATTGCAGAATTATTGTCTTTTCTTGTTTGATAAGTATTATGAAGGACAAGAAGTCCGCCACGTCGGAATCACTTACAGCAAGCTATTTTATACTGATTCGCTTCAGCTGGATTTATTTAGTGATCCACAAAAGCAAATTGACGAAGAAAATTTAGATAAAATTATTGACAAGATTCGGCAAAAATATGGTTTTACGTCGATTGTACATGCTTCTTCAATGTTAGAAGGCGCTAGAAGCATTACTAGAAGCACACTTGTTGGTGGTCATGCGGGCGGAAATGGGGGAATTAAAAATGATTGATTACAATGATCGTGGTCGTTTAAAGTGGGCAGGGTTTTATTTATCTGATCATACTGAAGAGATCGATGCGGACAATGAGCAACGTACCAATCATAATTTGGCAAAAGAACAAATGACGACTGAAGATATTGTGAAAGTATTGAACGCTGCAGTCATAAAAAATAGATCAGTATGTATCCAAAAAGAAGAACGAAACGCTGAAGGATACTATCCATACGATATTGTTGGAAAGATCTTAGGTAGTGATGAGCTGGGAATCTACGTTGGAAAAGACAAAATTCACTACGACGAAATACGGCACATTGAATTTTACCAGGATAATAAGTGGAGTCGACTAGAATGAACATTATCCAGCAATATGAGCTAAAGTATATAACATGTGGAATGGCAACAGTTTTTTTGACAAATTTTATAAGGTGCAGAACTTCTTTCCGTATGCTATTCCGATTGTCCTTGACAATGAGCCTCCTCGGATGTGACGATCTTCGGCAGGAGCTAACAGTTAAA
>NZ_JAPMLG010000019.1:0-37236 GCF_035726925.1 Enterococcus sp. E5-37 | reverse complement strand
ACTTTATAGGAAAATGTTGGTACACCATCCGTCAGCAAAACGATCACTTTTTTATGTCCATTTGGAACGGATAGCATGTTTCCTGCATCTCTTAGTGCTTTTTGTGTAAAAGTACCACCATTTGTCCATGAAGGTGTAATGGATTTTACTTGATTTTTCACTGAATCAAATGAACCCATCTGTACTGCACCGTTACTGTAGCTATATCCTTCGATTGAGTAGCCGACATATCCCATATTGATTTTGTCTGTGATACCGCTATCTGCTAAAGTATCGACAAAACGATCGACACCAATCTTTACTTCACCGATCCGATTATTGTCGTTCATACTTCCAGACCAGTCTACGACCAATACGAGATCAAGAGGAGTGATATTTTTTTGAGTATTTCCTCGAACATTCAGATACAAGTCAAACAATCCAGGAGTCGCTGTTTCTTTGGCAAATTTTCGGATGGCATAATCGGCATCCTCTTTTTCCCCACCATATTCAATATAAGAATTGTTGCGATTGGTTGGATTGCCATCCCACCCATTCAGCCCGTCCCATTGCTGTTGTCCTTGGCGATTGCCCTGATGATTACGCACATATTGACTATTATCCGGTTGCCACATTGCCTTAGGGTATGTTCCTTGCTCATCTGTGGTATATTCTGGTTCAATCGTAGCTAACCCCTTAGGTTTCAACTGTGCATTAAATAATTGTGGTTGTTCAAACGGACGATATTCGTCTTTATCTAACGATGAATCATCCGATATCTCATGATTTTCATAAGAAGTTGATGTTTCAGACGTTTTTTCATTTGTTTGTGCAGTTTCCTGATTCTTATTATCTATAGAAAATGAAAAGGAAACAGGTTCGGATAAAAGTAACTGACCCGTTTTTTCTTCTATCTGAATATTGAGTTGAAATTCTTTGCTCGTACTCGGCAACTCAATGGTCCATTCTTTTTCTTCAATAGTTTGAGAAAAATAACCTGCTAGCCATTTTCGTTGTTGTTCATCTGTGTATTCTTGATATTCCTGAGAAACATAAGAGGAAAGCAGATTCGTTTCAGGTGCATCTTTTGAATGTAGCTGGAATAAAAATCGGGTTTCTTGCGTTTGCGCATTTAATCGATACAAGATCGTTAGCTGATGATCTATTTTCCTAATACTTACTTTGCCGTATTCATTGTTTAATACTTCTATGGTTGATTCTTCATTGGCTGCCACAGTCTCCCCTTTTTGGATATGGAAATAGGTGACGAAAAATAGAGAAAATAGACAGAAAACGATAAAATAATTTCGCTTCTTCATTTATGGATACCTCCTTAGAAAAAATTTAATATTCAATTAGATAATATAAAAAAAAGAAAAAATTCACTAATCTTTCTAATTCTCTTCTCTTTTGGCTGTAACTATTCAATCAGAGTTATTTTAAAGGAAATTAAACTTGAGATAGATTAATAAATATATCTAATAATTAGTTATTGAAAATAGGTTATTTATTCTTTTCTCTCAAAAAATATACTCATTAAGTGGTAATTTTGAGATAAATTAAAAAAAAATATTTCTAAATCCTGTATAGTTTTTTTTAAAAATCGAGACAAGTATTTACAAGAAAAAATAAATACGGTATTAATAATAAGAACATAAAAAGAAGGTGAAGAATTGATTGAAAAAATTTTATTAGATGACCATGCGAGAATGAAATTAAGCGTGTATGGAAAGGTGATGACCTTACGGCCGGGGGAATATAGTTTAGATCATGTACGAGAAAACTTAGATTTCTATTTCAGTGCGACTCGTTTCAAAAAAATCCTATGTGATATACAAGATGATTTAGAACAATTTACTGATATTAAACTGTTACATAATAAAAATAAGTTATCCATTCCTGAACAACTTGTTCAATATATCCAATACCAACATTACCTATCAACAGAAAGTGTTCCTTATAAATTATTGATCAGTCTTCTGACCGAACAAGATGAAAATCTTGCAGCTTTTTGCAATCGCCAATTTATCAGCCGCTCAACGTGTTTTCGGCAAACAAAAAAATTGGCTGAATATTTGAAGGAATACAATATCAACTTGAATTTATCGAATCTTACCTTATCTGGTTCTGAAATGCTGATTCGCATCATCTTTTTCAATTTCTTTTGGTTTGTTTCATTAGGGGAAAGCCTGGATAGCATTCCTTACAGCCAAGAAGTTCGTGCATTGATTTATAAGCACGAAGGATCGCAACACAAGAATAAGTTTGATTTAGGAAAAAAACAAGCCAGCCTCCATTGCCTGATTTGTTTGCTGAGGATCGAAAATAATCATTTTACGGATATCTATAGATTATCAAGAGATTCCTTTATTCCAAGCGAAACAAACATTGACTTTTTTTACGACTTCTTCAAAATTGCGAATCTTCGTTTAGATATCTTAGAGGTAAACTCTTTGTTTTACTTATTCTATTACTGGCCGCTTCTTACCTCTAATCAAGACATTCGTGTGCCGATCGTTCATCATTCGTATGAACAACCGAGCAATGAGGTCAAAGATATCTTAGAGGAATTTCAGAAGCATTGTCAGACATTTATTGGTACACTCCAGTTTGAAAAAGAGCCAGCTTTGCTTTTGAATCTCTATCTATCAATTGGTAATTTTAGCATGTTCAAGCAAAAAATTCCTTTGACCACACTATTTGTCTCTTCTTATATTAGAGATAAATACCCACTTTTACGTATCTTGACAATCAAAATCGAAGGTTTTTGGAAAAAAATCGCACAACGAAAAAACTATACATGGCTGAAATCATGCGTAAGTGAATTAGTCTTTCTACAAACCAGTTTACTTTATCCGTATTATTCAGAAATCGATGAAAACTATAAATTGAAAGTTGGGTTTGTTAACGTCTCTGAACATCTGATTTCCGCAGAAATCTTGAATTTAGGAAAGAAGATCCCCTTTGTAGATATCGAGCGACTCACACTTCCCATCACTGAAGAATATGACTTTTTCATCTTTGGTTCACCTCTACTGATTCCTGCTGGTCTTGATTCTTCTAAGTATATAGTCCTTGATCTTTGTCATTACAGCGATTTTGAAACTGATCTGTATCAACGTCTTTTAGAAGTTTATCATCTCAAATTACAAAATTTGTTCTCTAATTAGCTGATTTATGTAAAAAAGTGGCTATGACATAAGTTCCTAAAAAGAGCTGAACCCTTATCTATCAAGGGTTCAGCCATCGTTTCTTTATTCAGATTTTTCTTCAGCTATGAAATTAAGTTCATTGACGATAATTGAAGCTAGGTGCTTTTTGAATAGGATTAATCACTTTGCTAATAATAAATTTTAATGATTAGTTTTCAATCGTATTCAAGTTACGTGGTGTGCTTTTGGTAAAAAGCTACTTATCAATTAGTTTCAAAGGTTCTACATTAGCAAAATTATCAATTTTTGTAATTTAACTAGTAAAACGATATTCCCAAGCTTTTTCTTTACGCTTATTATTAACAGAATATCTAAGCATATACTTATATTTTTAGCGAAATTCTTTATAAATCTCAATAAATTTCATCTGGATTGTCATAAGTAATAATCCCTAATGCTATGCTTATCTTTATCAATAAATTCAAATAAAGATTTTTTTACATTGATTAAAATATGGAGGCTCAAAAAAATGAACATTTTCTCTTTTGGATAATTAAATGAAATACCATCTGTATAAGATTCAACATCCATATTAGTTAATTGAATCTTTTAGTAAAGAAATATCCCTTATTTTTTTATTAAAGATTGCTTATTAAAGCAACAACCTACCTTGTACTTACTTTCTTGTTTTGTCCCCTCTATCTGTCCACCGCTAGTAATACCACTTACGTTCGTTATATTTAGGAAGAAGGTCGCAAACCCTTCCTCTAAAGAAAAAGGATGATTAAACTCTTTTTTACAAATTTCTTTCTGTCTTGGCCATTCTTCAATGTTTACAATGGTTTTGTTAATCAGATTGATAAATTTGTTGGGATAATTTAATATTGAATACCATAAAGAACGCATAGATTTATCTAAATTATTAATTGCAGTCATTTTCATATTCTTTTGAATTAATAGCTGAATGGGCCACCCCGGCTCCCTCTGCAAAATGCTCGATATCTCGATATCTCGATATAAATTTCATATTCTCCAATACTCTTGTCTATTGTTTTTTTCAAATTTATACAATTGACTTTTTCCTGCCAGATACCTCAAAAGGGAGTTGGTTGTTGGCAAAAAATACACCTCCTGAAATATTTATTTTTTGCAGTATTAAATCTTCATCAACTTTTTGTCCTTACATACATATCTGCATATATATCCAGCTTTAATCTGTCATCACTTGAATTTTATCAAAAGTATTCGTTAAATAGTTTATTTATAGTTTTTAATATCTCTTTGGATAAAAACTTTTTTAATCATCGTTGGAGAGTATTGGGTCATTATCACCTGAATACCCTAGTCTTAAAAAAATTGGGTTAAGACATAAAAAAATTCAATTTGTGCAGCTGGAAAAAGACCTGCGTCTACTTCATCAATTAGCAAGATTCCTCCTTCAATTTCTTAAACGATAACAAGACTCTTACAATTGTCCAACATTATCTTCACCTACAGATATTGATTGAAAGTTATATTCAGAAGTATGTGGTTGCTAAAGAGTTTACCGCCCCACTAATAGTATCAATTGCTGCGACAAATTATATCCAGTAAGCTCTAACTTCAAGCCTTTATTTTCTTCAACATATACATCAGTAGCAAAATCATAATCACGAGAAACAATTAGAGTTAAGCAATTTACATTAAGATAAATTACCATTGGATTCATTGCATTTCTAGCTCTCTTAACACTGGACTATTTTTGCTATAATCTTTTGATAAATTTAACTTTATATTTTTCTTTTCTACTCCATCATATAGTTCAATACCAACATCCAGTGAACTAGGTAAATCATAGTTTTCTAAGAATCTAAAGTGTTCTGAAAATACAAATTCATATGCTTTATCCAACAACGTTTTGTATACTTTCAAATGATTTCGTTTAATTGGATTCTCAGTATAACCTGTTGAGAATATAGTATACCCTATCGTTACATATCCCATTCATTATTATACCAGTATTTCTTTGTGATACATAAGGGTGTAAAAATAGCTTCTTATACTAAAGACTACAAGTAGTTATTGAAGCAAGTCTTCATAAGACACCTGTAGAACATCCCTAATAGCTCTCAATTGATCCAACTTAATGTGTTGGCGGCCGCTTTCAATCTTAACCAATGTTTCCCTAGTTATAGCGATTTTTCTAAGCTGTAGGTCTCTAACTAGCTCGGTTTGACCGATTCCTTTTTCTACTCGGAATCGTCTAATATTGCTACCGATTACATTTTCTTTATCAATAATTTTTTTCTCTTCCAAGAATAGCACACCTTTTGGACTAAAATTAGTCCTTTTTCTTATTAATCTTAAAGATTTGGTGTGCTACAACGGGACTAGTATTAGTCCATATTCAATTTTTAGGAGGGATTTTTTTGAAGAAATATGCAAGCATTCTAACCTGTGCTTTACTCATCGGAACTATAAGCGGATGTACCACTTTTGACACTAGTTCTACAAGTACGGAAACTAGTAAAACAACCTTAGAAAAGAATTACCCAATACATTTTTTTCCGGTTCCAGATGGTCTTGAAGCTTATTATCATGATAAAAAACTAGATGTCCCTTTATCAGAAACTGAATCTATTGAAAAGATTTTGCCGATTGAAATTGAAAGAAATCAAGACGATATAAAACTAAAAGCTGATCTTCCCTTACTGAACAGCACTCAAATTGATAGACATGAAAATATCAAAGTTAATATTGAAAAAGGAGCGTTAGCACAACTTTATACTGAAAAAGTTGAACAATTTTTTGAGGCTGGTGTCAATAAAGACTTTTCAAAAATAAGCGATTATTCGGATAACTTTTTTTAATGAAACACAATATGAAATCACAAACTCAACTTTTATGGCTGAAGATATGTACAATATGACGTTAAAAAAAATAAAAGCTTACGACCATCCATTAAATCTGACACTAAATTATGGATTACCCTCTTTTGTATTAGCAGGTTAAGTTGATTATGAATATTCACCAGATTATTTGGAGACACCTCTTCAACACGAGAACAATGATATTAATTTTAAATTCGTCTAAGAGTCAAAAAATAAAACATGGTTAGTTGATCAATTAAGCACTATAAACACTAGCTTTCATGAATTACCTAATCCTGAAAGAGAAGTTGATATGGTCATTAAAATCTCCTAATAAAAGAAGCGTTGAAAGAATGAGCTCTTATTCAACGCTTCTTTTATTGATTCAATTTGCATTATTATTTGAACGAGTAATCTGATTTCTAAGCAGTTGTAAAACTCCTTGTGGCGGATAATAGAATGAGCATAACGATTCGACATTGATATAATATATATTAACAAAAATAGTTTTTATTCACTGCAAACTAAGACAAGATCCACTATACTCAAGTAGTAACCGATTGGTTAAATTGGATTTACAAAAAGACACCGATGGAGCCTCAAATTACTCCATATGGATTTAGGCATACCCACTGTAGCTTATTGTTTGAAAGTGGTGCTTCGATAAAAGAAGTACAAGAACGATTAAGTCACAAAGATATTAAAACTACCATGAATATCTATGCTCATGTCACACCACAATCTGTTAAGAAAACTGGTGACCGATTCGCAAAATTTATGAGCGAATAATTCTAAACGTAGCCAATCATTAAAATCCAAATAAAAAAATGCTCGAAACGCTTTAATATCAACGTTTCGAGCAATGAAATAGTTGTTAACCCACACTACCTTCCATATAGATTTTTAAATTACACACTAGTTTAAACTAAAACAAACAAGGAAAAACTTACCATTTAATCAAAAAATTAGCTCATATGAATATATTAGAATGTAAATTAGACTGGTCAAAATCTGGTCAAAAAAGAGGACGAATACAGGTAGTCCTCTTTTTTGTTATTTTGATATTCTAAATCATTTTTTATTGGATTATTCCCTTGTTCGATATAGACCCAAATTGATCTATCAATAATTATCAAACTGAGTCATATAGAGACAAAAATTTCAAAAATGACCTGTTAAATGGTCATCGAATATCATTTAAAATCAATACGACGGAGTCAGACACGGAGTCAAAACAAGCCCGCTGAGAGTAAAAAATATACAGTCCCATAGGTAAAGTGCCACAGGACTGTATATTTTTTTATTTGAGATTACCTGAAATGATTCCATTTACTTTTTATCTCATTTTTTCCTACTAGTTAGTATCAAATACTCTCCTATTTTCTCAATAAACTATTTTGGGTTACATGGTATCTGAAACAGCTAAAACCTTGTTATTATAGCAAAAAATCACTTTATCTCCGTTTCATTTCAGATACATTTCACTTAAGCGGATTCCAAAAAAAACAAAAGAAAAAGGAACCCCTAGTTAGCCTATGCTTTTTATTGGTTCCTCTCAAAACACGGTCATATAACAACGGGGTGGGGTAAATGAATGAAAAAGGTGGAGGAAACATTATTCAATAGCTGTCTTAAATACTTCGTTATAAAATGTGAACAAATAAAAGACATCTATCCCTATTTTCTACACTTCCACTTTACTACCATCTTTGAATCGTACAATTTTCTTAACTCTTCTCATTTACCTCAATTCATTCTCAAGTGGAATCAACTCATCATCTAACATTTTACGCCATGCTCGCTTCATTTCTTGTGGGTATTTAAATGGCTTCGCTTCTGGATGTTTGGCTTTATATCCTTCGTAATCCTTACTGTTGATAATTGCTTTCATATTAGGAATTGGATCTTCACCTGGTAGATATTGCAGATTAGAAGCATGTAATTCTTTCTCAGAGACAAACCACTCATTGGAAAAGGCATGAATCAAATCATCACTTGCTTGTGTAAAATAGCGACGTTTAATGACAAAGATATCTTCATTACTATCTAAAGTCCCCACATCAAATGCATTTAAAATTTGTCGGTAAACTTCTTTGACTCCTTCTGTTTTATTCAATTTAGCCAAAGCTTTTTCAATTTCTTCTCGTGCATCTGAACTATTCGCAGCATAAGTTCCTAGTAATTGATCAATATAAGTTGAATCAATATCATACAACTTAGTGGTATTTTCACTATAAAATTCGATCGTTGAAAAATCTTCTCCCTCTTTTTCTGGTTCTTCCTCTATTAAGGAACCCTTCACGGTCTCGTACACGCCAATTTGTTCTTCCAAAAGTTGAATTTGATTGTTCAAAGTTGGAGATTGCACCATGTCATCATTGTAATCGTCATAAGTCACTAACGATTCATACGCACGATTCAATTCTTGAAATGCTTTGACGTACTCGATACGGATTTCAAGCGGCGTATGTTCATCAATGGATTCCATGGATGAAACCTCTTTTAACTTACCATATGCCTGCTTGAATCTTTTTTTGGATTCCTGATAACTTGGATAAATCAAACCCGATTCTTCTTTTGCTTCTGAATACAGTTTTGTCGCATCCTCGACATTCTTCTCCATTGTCGCTGGCTTACGAAACGTCACAATCAATCCTTTTTTCTTTTCAGGATACGTACGGTTCGTACGTGAAAAAGCTTGAATCAATCCTGCATACTCTAGATTACGATCCACAAATAGGGTTTGAATCGTAGGTGCGTCAAAACCTGTCAATAGACGATCCACTACAATCACTAAATCGATTTGTTTCCCAAATTGTTTGAATTCCGCTCTTTTTCGTGCCAAACGATTATTGATGTCTCCGTTATAACGCTCAATGTCTGCTAAAGACCAGGAAGTATCATAATACTGATTATATTCCTCAATAATTTTTTGCATTTCTTCTTGTTGGACACTTGAATCTCGGCTGTTTTCTTCTAATGAATAGGTAATAGCGATTCGTGGAAAATCAGGATCCTCCATCGTTCTTCCTTCACGAATGGGCTGATTAGGAAACTCTTTTGTTAACCAGTCAGGTTCTTTCGTCATTTCTTTGATCGCTCGATAATACTTTTTGGCCATGTCAATGGAACTCGTGGTTAAGATCGCAGACTTCGTTGGACGGCCATTTCGAAAATCAAATTTTGTATAGGCATTGTCTGGACGGAACATTTTATGAATGACTTTTTGGATATGTTCATCTGATTCAAAAACAGTAGGGTCCAAATAACTTTCTTTTTTGACAGGCTCCATTTGATCAATCATACGATTGATCTGTTCCGGTGAATACTCTGCATATGTTTCTACTTCTTTTAATTTCCGATAGATTTTATTCTCTAATGAAGTCGGCTCAACGGTATTTTCATGCTCTACTTGAAATCCTAAAACAGAGCCATCTTCTAGCGCATTCTTGATGGTATAGGTGTGCAAGACTTCCCCATACTGATCATGGGTCGTACGTGCCAATTGCCCTTTGGCTTGTTTCCGATTCTCAGGGAAAATCGGTGTACCTGTAAAGCCAAACCAAGTGGATTTCGGAAACATTTTTTTGATTTCTTCCATATTTTCAGCACTTAACGCTCGATGACACTCATCTACTACAAACACGATATGTTGCCCCATTAATTTTTGGAAGCGATTGGTTCCTTTTTTCTCCTCTTGTTTCTTTGCATATTTCAACGCCGCATCTAGCTTTTGACGGGTTGTAATAATCACAACATTCGCATTGGCATCTGCCAACAGAGTTTCACTTAACTCTTTGGCACTTCCTGTTCCCACGATCAAGCTATTCGCTTTGGCATTCCCAGAAGAAATCCCAGTATTAAATTCCGAAGCAAATTTCGTAAACTCTGTGGTGGTTTGATTATCTAAATCTTTGCGGTCCACTAACATGATCGTTCGATCGATCCCCGATTTTCGTGCTAAAAGCTTAGTAGATACAAAACTAGTCAACGTCTTTCCTGAACCTGTCGCATGCCACACATACCCCGATTGATGTTTATTTGCAGCAATAAACAAGGCTTGAATCGCATGTACTTGATAAGGATGTAACACCATGAGGGTTTTATTGTCTTGATCTTCACTGACAATCGTATAATCCGCAATCAAGCGATGGGCATCCGGGATATTTAGCACTTGTTTACAAAACTCATATAAGTTTTCTACTTTTTCATTGTCTTTCGTTCGCCAACTAAATAAAAACTTAGGATGTAAATCCTTCGGTAAGGCATTTGCAAAATACCGAGTCGTTTGTTCATTAGAAACCACAAACAACTGTAAGGTCGAAAAGATATTGTTCCGAAACATGCCTTCTTCTGCATATTTTTTGATTTGATTAAACGCCTGATAAAAACCATCTTTTGCAGTTACTTGTTTCAACTCGATTTGGACAATCGGTAAGCCATTGATCAATAGGGTGACGTCAAAACGTCGATCCCGTGCTTCTATGTTACTTCCACGTTTTGCAATTTGATGGACCACTTCATAAGTAGAGATTCCTCCACCAATGTCTTGATTGGAATAAAGAATGAGCGAGGCAGAACCCAATTGCGGATCTTCCCGTTCAATCGTGATCCGAGCCATTCCATTTTCACCTTTTAACCATTTCGCAGCATCAAAGGGGGTTTTCGTTCGTAGCAATAATTCCGTTTTGATCGTTTCAAATTCTTTATCGGTCAAAGGAGAATCATTCAACTCTGCTTGATTATTTGAGATAATTTTTTGACGTAAATTGACCCAAAGATCTTCTTCTGATTTTAGATCCGGACGATACGTCCACTGATTATGTCCTTCCCCCAATACACGGATCAACTGTTCTTCGACTTCCGCTTCCTCACGGTGACTAATTTTCATTCTTCTTCCCTCCTAGACAAACATCTTTTGTAAAAAGCCTTTTTTCATTTCTTTTAGTAAATCTAACTTACGTTGGTGAAGGGTAATGGTGTCATCGAGTTGTTTGAAGAAGTTACCGATTTTTTGTTGTTCTTCAATTTTTAAAGGCATAACAATCTCAGTTTCAAAGAAATCCGAGGCTGCAATATTCAGTAGTCCATGGTTTCTTGCTCCTTCAGCAGCATGCTTTGAAACTTCCTTATACCAATAAGTAGTATCATAATATTTTTCTAAAAAATCAGAATCAATTTTCTTAGGCTTAAATACAATGTATAAAGTAGATAAAACACCCATATCATATTGATTTAATCGTTTGACAGCTCCCCATGGATAACCATTTGAGTAGGATTTATTATACGCAAACTCACCTTTTTTCACGAGATAATATCCACTCACATCACGACTAGCAACTGTTTTATTAAAGAATTCATTTTGGTCTATCAATCCTTCTTGAGCTGAAATCGTTAACGGTCGAATTGATTCTAATTTTTTATTTTTACGAGTGACTCTTTCAACTACTTCCCCCAGCTTCCGCTGTTCCCAATCCTCCGTAAAACCAGGGAACCGAATTTCTGGCACTTTTGCTCCGTTTTTAGGGAACATTTTTTGTAAGAATCCTTTTTTCGTTTCCTTCAGCAAATCTAACTTACGTTGATGAAGAGCGATCGTGTCGTCAAGTTTTTTGAAGAAAGCACTAATACAATTTTGCTCATCAATATTCGGACACAAAAAGTTGAAGTCTCTAACTTTACTTAAGGATAGAAACTTTTGAGTACCGCCAGCATTTTCATTCTTAATATATTTATCAAATACTGGTGATTTAAGGATCTGTATCAAAAAACTATTTAATATTTTCTTCTGTTCTTTGATAAGCGCCACATTCTTGATTGCAAAATCAGCTCTATCAACTAATACTGGATTTCCTATAGTACCAATCATGCCAAATAAAATATCTCCAATATCAACTTTTGATCTTTTATTTATAACTTCAAAATCCTCATCAGAAATAAAAGATACATTTGATAAATCTAACCCAAAATCTTTTAAATTTTTAGAAGTTACAAGTGGGTACCCTTTATCATAATATTTAGGAGAATCATGTGTTCCATCCCTAACATCGCTTTCGTCTCCCAACTTACGCTGTTCCCACTCATCCGTAAATTCTGGAAAACGGATTTCTGGTAGTGTATCATTGCTCATGTTTGAACACCTCCAGCGCGCCTTGCAACCACGCTTCATTTTCAGGTGTTGTTTGCAGGGAAGAGATCGCTTCTAAAAGTTCTTTTTCTAGCACTTGCTGTTCTTGTCGTATCTTCTTGATGGCATTTCCGACATGAACCATATCAATTGGTTCTTCTTCTTCAAACGTATCTACATAGCGTGGGATATTTAAGTTATAGTCATTTTCTTTGATTTCATCAAAGGTTGCCAAATGAGCGTATTTCTCAACATCTTTTCTTTCAGCGTAGGTTTCGAGGATTTTTTGAATATTTTCTTCCGATAGTTTGTTTTGATTTTTCCCTTTGACAAATTCTCGACTAGCGTCAATGAATAATACATCTCGAGTTTGACGATTCTTCTTCAATACAATCACCGTCGTGGGAATCGATGTCCCAAAGAACAAGTTCGCAGGCATACCGATCACAGCATAAATACTGCCGTCTTCTAATAATTTTTGACGAATGACCCCTTCTGCAGCACCACGGAATAAAACCCCGTGTGGCAAGACGATAGCCATAGTCCCTGTTTCCTTCAAATGATAGAAACCATGAAGAAGAAACGCAAAATCTGCTTTGGATTTTGGCGCTAATTTCCCGTAGCGATTAAACCGAGAATCATCTAAGAAGGTCGTATCTGCTGACCAATTAGCCGAATAAGGTGGGTTCATCACTACTGCATCAAATGTGTAAGGTTCATCTGTTGGCCAGTCCTTATTCAACGTATCCCCATTGCGGAGATTCATTTCTTCGGCGTCGACACCATGTAAAATCAAGTTCATTTTTGCTAGATTGTATGTCGTTGTATTTAATTCTTGCCCATGATATTTAACGTTATCTGGATGAGTTAAGTAGTTACGTACATTTAACATCAAGGAACCTGAACCCATGGTTGGGTCAAAGACACTAAAGAATCGTCGTTCTTTTTGATCCAACGTCACGATTTGTGCCATCATATCAGAAACCATATGAGGCGTGTAAAATTCTCCGGCTTTCTTCCCTGCTTCTGAAGCAAATTGACTGATCAGAAATTCATACGCATCCCCGATCACATCCCCATCGTGACCTAAAACTTCCACGTCATTCAATTTCTTGATAACTTCGGTAATCGTCACATTTCGTTGTTGCTCATCTGTTCCTAGTTTTTTTGATTGGAGATCCACATCATCAAATAACCCATTAAATTGATTGTAGGTAGATGCCAATTGCACAAAGGCTTTGTTTAGATCGTTCAATTGGAACGTTGCTTGTTTTGCTTGATCCGCTAAGACGTTGAAAAGATACTCTGGTGCAATTGCATATCCCAAAATATCAACGATTGTGGCAATCAGATCTTCTTTTGATTCTTCATCTGAAAGTAATTCACGATACAACATTGTTTGTTTGCTTACTGTGTCATATTCCTCTAAGGATTCATCTGCTAAAAGAACCACTTGTTCCAACAAACGGTCGGATAAATATTTATAGAAAATCAGCCCCAATAAATAATTTTTATATTCTGACGCATCCATTTTGCTACGGAGATTATCTGCCGCACTAAATAATTTTTGATTTAATTCTGCACCCAAAAAGATACACTCCTATCTCTTATTTAAAGTTGCTATATACCCTCTTATTTTAGCATACTCCCTTTTAGAAAAAGCAAAAAAAAAAAGAAAGAAACTTATTCTTGCTAATAAACTACGCGAAAGGAGTCTAACGTTGTTTGATATAACTTAGACTGATCGTTAACTTATTTTTTATATTTCTATATAGTTATCTTTAGAACCATTTCAGATACATATGAAACAATTACATATGATTTTTTCATAAAAAAACAGTACTGTCTAGTAGTATAAAATATACAAATTTCTTAAAAATTTTTTCACTAAAATCACTACCTGAAACAGTCTAAAACACTTATATATCAACGTTTAATGAAACTATCTCCGTTTCATTTCAGATACAAATAAATATAGTCGGGCTCCAAATCCGAAAAAAAATACCCCCAGTAGCTTATCCTAAGCTACTGGAGATGTATAAGTACGGTCATATAACAACGGGGTAGGGTAAATAAATGAAAAAGATGGAAGAATCATTATTCAATAACTTTTTTAAATACTTCGTTGTAATCAGTTACCTGTCCGTTCTTAAATACCACAGAATAATCTTTTTTCCCATTTTCAAGTAACCGAAGTGGAATATCTTTACCAACTTGCTCTGTCACTGCATTACTGATACCTGTTAGATTAGCTAATAAATCTGATAAAGATTGAGCATCTGTAGAAATCTCTGTATCAGTATTTATCGTGATTCCTTTATCTTCATTTACAAGTTTCCAAGTAGGTGGTATAGCTGTGTATGTTTCTACAAATGAATTAAGTTTTTCATTAAGTGACTTCTCTTTTATATTTCCATCTAAAAACTCTGTATATATGGCTTGAGCCATACTAAAACAAAGCTGGCCTTGTTCTAATAATTTTACATCATTAGTTAGTAAAGCTGTGTTCACGTTATCAATCGCTTCAAGAAGAGTATCTTTGGTGTCCCTAACAGCTTTAGGTGTGCCTTCTGGAATTTCCCTACTTGATACCTCGTCCATTTTATCTTCCATAAAACCCTTAAAATCATATCTTTCTCCCAAATCCATAGAAGTTTTTGAGAAAGCTTTCATTTCTGAGTCTATTTCTTCAATAATATTTAACATGTCTGATACATATTGTTTAGGCTGATTCGTTTTTAATCTATATGTGGTAAATATCTCAATTCCTCCAATTATCAATAAAATTGCCAAACAAATCCATAATAATTTTTTCTTTTTCATTTTTCCTCCTATACACTGCTGTTATAACAGTGACTAATGTAAAGATTTTCCCAGCAATCATCAGACTATTATTTACAGGGAATCAAAAAAACTCCTTAGTAAGCTTACACCTTTAGGAGTTCCTGTTTGGACGGTATGCATAATACATTTAAATCAATTTAACATTAACACCTCAGTATATGGTATCTCTACATATATACGGTCTTTTTTTGGATAGTACTCGACATTTATATTGATAGCACTTCCATTGTCTAACGTAGCTTTAGCCCGGTACGTGTTATCACCATTATCATGAGTGATCGTCACATCATCACATGTCCGATTTAAGTTATACTGTTCTTGTAAAATTTGAGTTACCAATGGTACAGATGACTTCTCTAGTCCAGATGAACCCGTCATTCTTGAAAAAATTATACCTATAATAGCCAATACGACGATACCTATAATGACAAACTTCTTGTTCATATTTACTTTATTCAACTTTTTATCTCCTATCTCCAAAATAATTTGCTCTTATCCCTCTTATCAGTACATTGACATCCCTAAAAGTACACCAAAGATTGCTCCAGCTACCCCTGCTATCATCAAAATCGTACCCATTTTCTCATCTTTTTCTCGATATAAGTAGCCCATAATAACAGCAACAGCACCAAATACAACAGGAATAAATGCTAACGATACTACCATAGAAATCCAACCAATAATCAAATACAGATTCCCTGTCTCTTGTCCATGTACGATTTGTTCCTTCATTTCATTAATTGTCTGCTCAGTACTTTTCTTTACTGCGTCTGCTCCGGTTGTCTCATCTGTTTCTTGTAGTGCTCCGCAAAACTGGCAATACTTACTTTCATCTGTTATTTCTTTGCCACATTTTCTACAATACATGTCTTCTCCTCCTAAAAACATTCAATTGTTTATTAGTTAACTGTTTACTTTATTAAATACATCAGAAAACAGCTCATTCATTGGTACACTTAATATCTCAGAAAGCATCTTCATTTGATAGGGTTTAGGAATCGTTCTCCCTGTTTGCCACGAACTTACACATTGCTGTGTAACATTCATTTTTTTGGCTAACTCAATTTGAGAAAAGCCTTTTTCTTTTCTGTATCGGCTGAGATTACTTACTTTTTTCATGATTCTCCCCTCCTATTTTATTATATACAACAATATGATGTATTTCAATTCATGAAATACACAAAAACTTCAAATACCATTACAAATACAACAACTTGTTGTACTCTACTGAGAAGGGGGGGTGTATTAATGAAACAGAAACAATATGCAAAGGTCATTAGAGAAAAGCGAAAAGCTCTCGGGTGGACACAAAAAGAATTAGCTGAAAAAATCTTCTCTACACAACAGGCAGTAGCAAGATGGGAAAATTCTGTAACAGAGCCTAACCTCTATAGCTTAACAGCTCTTTCTAGAGCCCTAGGAACCCCTGTAAGCCATTTTCTAGACAATGTTGTCGTAGAGATTATGAGGAAGAGTTTTTGGCTCTCTATCGCTCTCTTAGCACTGAAGATGCAGTTCGAACAATTGACTATATGAAGCTATTAAAAAGGCAAGAAAATGAACGCAATCAGCTATTGAAAGATTGAAAAATAAATAACCCACCGAACTTTAACGGTGGGTGTATTGAGATGAAACAAGATTAAGAGCTATGGATAACCTGTCTAGGTTAATACAATTGGGTCTCTTCTCTTCCTTACTCTCCGTCCATCATCTCTTGTTACACTTGTAAATTGATAAAGAGGAACTAATTCAACACCAGATGCTATCAATTCTTTTATTACTTCATCTATCCCTGCCCCTTTTGCTAGGTAGACTAAAAAACTACTACTTGCTTTCACATTGTATAATCTCTTAATATCCTTAGAAGCTCGTTCAAGAGTGAATCCTTGTTTAACAAAGTAGCCTCTGTTTTTTATTAAAGCATTTTTCACGCTGTTATACCCAACATTACGTAGACGTTCACAAACAGTGTTAATAAGTTCTTTCTCTGTCATTAGATATGTCCCTTGCCACGATAAGCCCTGTAAAACTTCATGTGCTTCATCTAAAATCAATTGTTTTTCCTTGCTAAGTTCTGATCGGGAATTTTGAGGAAATACTCTTTTAGCCTCTTTTTCGTTAAAACATATCTTAACCCATTCATAAGAAAAATATTGATATGTAAAATGAAATTTTTCCAGAAGTGGAAGGATATCTTCATTCAATTTTTGAATCACAGAAGTTGCATTAAAAACGTCTAATCGATAGACATTGCTTCTCTTATGATTAAAGTTTCCTAACGCTTTCTCTTCCTTTAACCTATTTAGGTATTCGAGCATCTTCAAAGGAACATCTTCATCATCTAATTTTTTTATCAATCCTATAAAAGTCATAAGTGATAGTAACTTATCACATTTATCTATGTCATAAGTTTTACCATAGTAAGAACTCATTTTTTTAGCTAATTGTTCCCCCGACAAAATACAAGTCACACTTTCCTTACTATCATCAAAAAAATTAACATCAGAAAGCAAGACATCATAGACACGTCGCATTTCCTCTAGATAATTCCTTATTGTCCTGAAAAGTTTGTCTTTCATTGATTCAAGAGTGTCAAAAAGTACTTTTGATTCCTCTTTCAATTTTCGAAAATGTGTAGGATACAAGTCTAGGTTCTCTAATAGCCAATTAAATGTTTCTACCCGACTGTCTTTCTTTAAAATTAGCATCACAACCCCAATAAAATCTACACTGACACCACAATTACTAGAATGACAATGAAAAATGGAATGACCACTTTTCCCGGTAAAAATACTAGCAGAGGGATTATGGTCGTCGTGAAACAGACATCTTAAGTTTTTACTTGACTTAAGTAATTTATTCATATCAATGGTTAACAATCTTTCATAAATCTCATTAAAAGACATGTCGGAGGGATCAAATAAGCAATCTTTAAACCACTGTTGCATTTCTTCCCTGTCTTCATTCTTTATTAACTTAACAAAATCGGTTTCATTTGCTACGTCATAATGTCTTCCTAAATTGTTCTGACAATTTTTAGAACTTGTCACGGTGAAGTCAATCGGATACTCAGCAATATCTAATGTGTTGGCTTCATTAATTATTATCACTGCATCTGACTTATACCCTCCAAAAAACATTCTAGTAGAAGAATCCACAGAATTATCACACCAAGGCATTTGCTCTTGTAAATACCTGTAAACAGCTTGCATTTCGTTATAGTCAGTAATCGCTTCTTTTAATAGAAAGACAATCTTGAATTTTTCTAGATTTTCAGAGTACCGAATACTTTTTTGTATCGCAAACGCAGAATTATGAACTAAATCGATGGATAAAGCCTTTTCTATGCTTAAGTATCTACTATCATCTTTACTCAAATCTACTACATTATCATTCTCATCTTTAACAGTGTTATCGACATCCAGAATAATTACTCTAGTTTCTAAAAACTCTTCACTTTTGTTGCCTTTATTCTTTGTCTTGCTTGGAATAAATGATTGTGATGAATTTAGTATCTCTACAAACTCATCTCTTGTAACTTCTCTGTAGTTACCTAAACACCTATCTCTTACATCAATTTTTTCCTTTTTTATAACTGGTTTCTCTAATAGTTTTTCTTTATCCACATAGATTGGAATATTAAGCATTGATGTTTCCATTTGTGGTTCCTCCTTATAAAATTCTGTTAAAGACTAAAACATACAGATAATAAAAACAAACTCTTTATTACTATATGTTTTAGTCTTATTTGTTTACTCAACCTTTATACTGTTCCATGAAACTATCAATATCAGATTTTTTGAATCTAATGACCGTATCAATTTTTATAACAGGTAACCCGTATTGAGAAACATATTTTCTAATCGTTCCTACTGATACACCTAGATATTCACTTGCCTGCTGATAGTCCATATACTCTAGAGTAACACCAGAAATAATGTCTTCTAGCATAGGCTTTAGCACTGTAATTATCTCTTTCACTTGTTGTTCAACTTGTATAGAAACAATGCTATCAATGATTTGTAGAGACATATTTCCCCCTCCTTTCGTGATTACTTGAACAAATTTTCTAAGAATCATCTTCGTATTATTTGCTCAAAATAAAAGTATTTTGTTGTTATTAACCGATTAATCAAATAAAAAATGATTACCAGTTCATCGACATACACATAATACCTCGATATAAAAGGGGTGTCAATATGTTGTGTAAATTTATTTACAACACCCCCTTTTTTGGGGTATACTAATTTTAGGAGGTGTGGTCAATATGATAAAGCGTCCACCAATAAATTATTTAGAACGAAAAAAGATACTCGGAACAAAAATAAAAGCTATAAGAAAGAGTAAAAAATTAACACAACCAGCATTTGGTCTTATGATTAACAACGGTCAATTGATTGACAAAAAAACTATCTACGAATGGGAAAAGGGAACCTATTTACCAATACCAGAGCGATTATCCCGAATTGCTGATTTGGGAAATATGAGTATAGAGGAGTTAGTTTGTGGCAATGTAGAAGAATATATTTTGGGAATTATTCTTTATAGAGATAGCATTGTACTAGATGGTATAACATTTCCAGATAAAAACCTGTTCCAGCATCTTCGTCAACAGTTCCCGCCAGTACACTCTAATTTAGATACATGGCTAGATAGATATTCCAAATTAGAACCAGAGATGCAAGAATTTATTGCTAACAAGACTTGTAATAAAGTTAAAATTGAAAAAATTAGTCTTTTCAATATCTTAAAAATAGAAGAATTATTCATCAATGCTATTATAGAAGAATTTGACAATAACATTCTTTTCCTCACTAGCAGTATAGAAGAACTACTAGAAAGAATGGTAGATGAATGGCTACCTATTCAATTGAAAGACATGTCTTATCCCGAAGAAGCTGTGAGAGAAATTACTGATAATATAAACAAGCTAGAACAAACGATTTCATCAATTGGGAAAAAATACACTAAGAAAAAAATGAAGGGAGGTGATACCATCTAGTGGTAAGTACTCCTTGTAAACTAAGAGGAGATGATTTCATGGCAAAAATATCAAAGTACAAAAAGAAAAACGGTCAAGTGGCGTGGATGTATAAAGGACACATTGCCACCGATCCACGAACTGGTGAAAAAATAAATACTACGAGAAGAGGTTTTAGTAGCAAACAAGAAGCTCAAAAAGATTATGACGAATACAGACATCAAATATTATACGGTGTTAAAAAGAAAGCACCTGATATGACATTTGAAGACCTGTATAATGAATGGATAGCTCATCAGCGTACCAGTGTTAAAGCTTCAACAATCGCAATTTCAGTAAGATACGCAAATAATCAAATACTTCCAGCATTTGGTAAGCTTAAATTATCGAATATCTCTGTCCCATATTGTCAAAAAGTGGTAGATGAATGGCACAGTAAATATGAAAGTTACGACTATATGAGAAAACAGACTGCACAAATTTTACGCTACGGGGTTGCAATGCAATATATTGACAATAATCCTATGGAAAAAACACTTCTTCCACGAAAAAAAGAGTATGAGAAAAATCGTAAATTTTACTCAAAAGAGGAGCTTAATGATTTACTGGATGCTTTTAAAGATTTTGGTAACATGAAACAATACGCCTTCTTCAGATTATTGGCATACACAGGTATGAGAAAGAGTGAAGTACTCGCTTTACAGTGGAAAGACATAGATACGTTTAATAAAGAACTACATGTCAATAAAACTCTTGCTGTAGATGAATTTGGTAACGTTATAATTCAATCTCCGAAAACAAGAGCTTCTAGACGAGTTATCTCTTTAGATACTGAGACTCTTTCTATCCTCAACAACTGGAAATTACAGCAAAAAGAAGAGTATTTAAAACTTGGATACAATACTAGCTCTAAAGAGCAACATGTTTTTACAACAGTTAAAAACACTCTATACATTCCAAACACTGTTAATGATTGGTTAAGATATATTTTGAAAAAATATAACTTGCCTCGTATTACACCTCATGGGTTTAGACATACACATGCTAGTTTATTATTAGAAGCAGGAGAATCTGTCAAGGTAGTTCAACAACGATTAGGGCATGAAAATAGTAAAGTGACATTAGACATCTATGCACATATTACAAATAATGCACCTAAGAAAACAGGTCAAGACTTTGCTGATATGATGGCTCATCAGTAAAAGAGCTGGTCAAAAGCTGGTCATTTCTAGTATACAGGCAAAACAAAAAAAGCTAGAAACCTTATATATCAAGGGTTCTAGCTCCTATACCAGGTTTAACCCACACTGCCTTCCATCTCATAACTGATCAATCGGTTGAGTTCGACTGCATATTCCATGGGAAGTTCTTTGGTGAATGGTTCAACAAAGCCCATGACGATCATTTCAGTTGCTTCAGATTCGGTCAGGCCTCGGCTCATCAGATAGTAGAGTTGTTCTTCTGAGATTTTTGAAACTTTGGCTTCGTGTTCTAAAGAGACTTGGCTGTTGTGGATCTCATTAAATGGGATCGTATCGGATTTCGACCATTCGTCCATGATGATTGTGTCACATTCGATATGAGAGATCGAACCCGCACTGTTTTTGGCGAAGGTTACTTGTCCTCGATAGTTTACTTCGCCGCCGTCTTTTGAGATTGATTTAGAGACGATAGAGCTAGATGTATTTGGTGCATTATGGATCATTTTTGCACCCGTATCTTGGATTTGGTTTGCTCCTGCAAAGGCGATGGAGAGCATGGTGCCTCGTGCGCCTTTTCCATCTAAGTAAACACTTGGGTATTTCATCGTTGTTTTTGCACCTAGGTTTCCGTCAATCCATTCAACGGTTGCGCCTTCGTATGCTTTTGCTCGTTTGGTTACTAAGTTGTACACATTGTCTGACCAGTTTTGGATCGTGGTGTAACGGCAATACGCATCTTTTCTTGTAAAGATTTCTACGATGGCGGCATGCAGACTATTACTTGAATAAGTAGGTGCCGTACAACCTTCGACATAGTGGATGCTTGCTCCTTCGTCAACGATGATCAGCGTACGTTCGAATTGTCCCGTGTTTTCCGCATTGATCCGGAAGTAAGTTTGTAATGGAACATCGACTTTGACGCCTTTTGGCACGTAAATAAAGGTGCCACCTGACCATACGGCTGAATTCAGCGCTGCTAATTTGTTGTCAGTTGGCGGTACAAGTTTTGAAAAGTACTCTTTGAATAATTCAGGGTATTCTTTCAAAGCAGAGTCAGTGTCAGTAAAGACGATCCCTAATTTTTCAAATTCATCTTTCATATTATGGTACACGACTTCTGATTCATATTGTGCGGAAGCACCGGCTAGATAAGCTCGTTCTGCTTCTGGGATACCAATCTTTTCAAATGTATCTTTGATTTTTTCTGGTACGTCTTCCCAGTCACGAGCGGGCTTGTCACTTGGTTTTTGGTAATATTTGATGGCATCGAAATCGATGTCTGAAAGGTCGGGGCCCCATGTTTGCATTGGCATTTTATTGAATGTTTCTAGAGATTTCAGACGGAATTCAAGCATCCATTCTGGTTCGCCTTTGATTCTTGACATCTCACGGATCACTTCTTCTGTCAAGCCTTCTCCTGTACTGAAAACCGGTTCGACATCATCGTGAAACCCGAATTTATATTCTTCTAATTCTGGTACGCCCATGTTCTCACTCCTCTTCCTTGTGGTAATGATGGAAAGCTACGGTACCATCGTTTTCCATTGCTTTTCCTAGTGCTTTCCAGGCAAGTGTCGCACATTTGATCCGAGCGGGAAATTTAGCTACACCACCAAGCATAGCAGCATCGCCTAATTGGTCGGGATCTTTGACTTCTTTTCCTTGGACAAGCTGTAGAAAGTCTACAGTTAAATGTTCTGCTTCTTCTATTGATTTTCCGATGACGGCGTCTGTCATCATCGAGGCACTTGCCGTACTGATGGAGCAGCCACTGCCGTCAAAGGCGATATTTTTGATGATTCCGTCTTTTACATCGACTTGCAATTCGATCACATCTCCACATGTGGGGTTGTTCAATTCGATCTTGCTTGTCGAGTCAGTCAAGCTTCCACGATGATGCGGATGGGAAGAATGATCCAAGATCACTTGACGGTATAAATTGTCTAATTTAGATAGTCCCATGTTGGAAAAACTCCTTTGTTGCCATGATTGCTTCAACTAAACGGTCGGCGTCTTGCGTTGTGTTGTAGAAATAAAAGCTCGCGCGAGCAGTCGCTGATACTTCAAGGTACTTCAATAGCGGTTGCGCACAATGATGACCTGCTCTGACGGCTACCCCTTCCATGTCTAAAGCTGTCGCGACATCATGAGGATGTAACCCATCCAAATTGAATGCAACGACCCCTGTCCGAAAATTCGGGTCTTGTGGACCATAAACAGTCAATCCATCAATTGCTTGTAATTTTGGCAACACATAAGCGGCTAGTTCTTCTTCATATCGATGGATATTGTCCATGCCGAGTTCTTGCAAATAATCGATTGCATGGCCTAATGCGATAGCGCCGGCGATATTTGGTGTCCCTGCTTCGAATTTCCAAGGTAGTTCTTTCCATGTACTGTCGTATAATTCGACAAAATTGATCATTTCGCCACCAAATTCAACAGGTTCCATTTCTTCTAACCATTTTCGTTTACCATATAAAGCACCAATACCTGTTGGTCCGCACATTTTGTGTCCGCTGAAAGCAAAGAAATCACAGTCTAGTGCTTGGACATCAATGGCCATGTGCGGGGCAGATTGAGCACCATCTACTACGATGACCCCGCCGTTTTCATGGACAAGTTCAGCTAATTCTTGAACAGGATTGATGACACCTAAGACATTGGATACATGAGCAATGGAGACGATTTTGGTTTTGTCCGTAATCTTTTTCGCTGCATCCTCCATATCCAGGAAGCCTTCTTCTGTTAGTTCGATATATTTCAAGACAGCACCTGTTCGTTTTGCCAACTGCTGCCACGGGATAACATTAGAATGATGTTCCATGTAAGAGAGCACTATCTCGTCTCCTGCTTTGATATAGCGGTCGCCGAAGCTTCTGGCTACCCAATTCAAGCTTGTCGTCGTACCACGAGTAAACAGCACTTCTGCTGTTTCTTTTGCATGGATGAACGCCCGTACTTTTTCTCTTGCTTGTTCATAATCATGGGTCGCGCGTTCTGCTAACGTATGGACACCGCGATGAACATTGGCGTTATCGTGTTCGTAATAGTGCGCTAATGCCTGGAGTACCTGTTTTGGCTTTTGGGTCGTCGCTGCATTATCCAGATAAACTAAAGGTTCATCATTGACGTCTTGAAATAAGATAGGAAAATCATTGCGTAGCTTTTTAGCATCGATCATCCATTCAACTTCCCTTCGATTACTTCGACTAATTCTTTCCGAACTTGTTCTACAGGGATTGCTGTTAAGACAGAACCGAGGAATCCTCGAATCACTAAGCGCTCTGCTTCTTCTTTATGCAATCCTCGACTCATCAGATAGTACATTTCTTCTGGATCAACTCGTCCTACACTGGCAGCATGTCCAGCAGTTACTTCGTTTTCATCGATCAAAAGAATAGGATTCGCATCACCACGTGCTTTATCAGAAAGCATCAAGACACGACTTTCTTGTTGGGCATCTGCACCTTTTGCCCCTTTCAAGATGTGGCCGATACCGTTAAAGGTCAATGTTCCTTTTTCTCGGATCACTCCGTGTTGCAAAATATGCCCGATCGTATGAGGGGCTTTATTGGTTACTCGCGTATCGATTCCTTGGATTTGTCTGCCCGAGCTGATTGCCACGATTTTGACTTCTGCGTGTGCACCTTCTCCTGCTAAATCTGAGTCAAAGTCAGCGATCACATGACCGTCATTCATGACACCAATTGCCCAGTCGACAGAAGCATCTCGTAAAATGTGCCCACGGCGATTCATATAAGAAGTAATATTCTCTCCTAATTGATCTACGGCTGAATATTTGATTTTTGAACCAGCTTTAGCGATGACTTCCACGATGATATTACCTGATGATTTTGCTACTTGTTCTTTGGTTGTCTGGAAACGTTCCAGATAAGAAAATTCACTATGTTCATCTGCCACGATCAACACATGCTTGAAGAAGTGCTCATCGGATGCGCCATCTTGAATGAATAAGGACTCGAGTGGTTCATCGATCACGACATTTTTAGGCACATACAGGAAAATACCGCTGTTCATAAAAGCTACATGGAGTGCAGTCAATTGGTCTTCGTTCATGTTTACTGCTTTTTTCATATAATATTCTTGGACTAGTTCTGGATATTCGATCATTGCAGTGAACAAGTCGGTAAAAATGACTCCTTTTTCTGCTAATTCCACAGGCAGTTGTTCAAAAATCGTCCATGAACCTTGTTGGACAAGCACAGGATTGTCTTTCATTGCATCAAATGCCGGAATCGTGCCTGTTTCACTGATGGTTTGTGTTTCTTTCACATCGAATAACGACCAGCGATGGAATTTCACCCGATCGATATGCGGCAATGGCAGTTCATCTGCTTTCGTTAGTGCGTCTTGACGGAAGGTTCTCATCCAATCAGGTTCGCCTTTACTTAAAGAAAAATCATTTACCGCGTCAAGATAATCGAGCCAGTTTTTTTCTTTCATTCTTGCTCCCCCTTACGCTTCTTCTTCTTTATAGTCGATTCCTAATTCTTTACTGATACCAGCGTAGCCTTCTGCTTCCAGACGTTTAGCTAGGTCAGCATTCCCTGTCATGACTACTCGTCCTTCCATCATGATGTGAACGACATCAGGTGTGATATAGTTCAATAATCGTTGATAGTGGGTGATGATCAATGCACCGAAATTGTCTCCGCGCATTTCATTTACTCCTTTAGCAACGACTTTCAAAGCATCGATATCCAGACCTGAATCGATTTCGTCTAAAATTGCAAATGTTGGTTCTAACATCAACAATTGTAGGATCTCATTCCGTTTCTTTTCTCCGCCAGAAAAACCTTCGTTCAGATAACGTTCAGCCATTTCTTCTGGCATATTTAGTAAAGCCATTTTTTCATCTAACTTTTTCAAAAATGCCATAACAGAAATTTTGTCGTTTTCATCACGTTTCGCATTGATCGCTGCACGCATGAATTCCGCATTCGTGATACCTGGTATCTCACTTGGATATTGCATAGCTAAAAATAAGCCAAGTCGCGCACGTTCATCTACTTCCAAGTCTAAAACATTTTTCCCGTCAAACAAAATTTCGCCTTCTGTTACTTCATAGTTTGGATTGCCCATGATAGCGGCAGATAAGGTAGATTTTCCTGTGCCGTTAGGTCCCATGATGGCATGGATTTCTCCGGTTTTCATTGTTAGGTTTACGCCTTTAAGGATTTCTTTTTCCTCGATCGACACATGTAGATTTTTTATTTCTAAGACAGACATGCATTATACCCCCAAATTCTCTTTCGTTCTCACTCATTTTAGACTAATTGAGAATGAAGCGCAATGACCTTCCTTACTAAAATCAAATATCTTTTATTTATTATTAAACAATTTTGATTTCTAAATTAGAATAGATATAAAAAAGATGAGAAATAAGCCATTACAGACTTATTTCTCATCTTTTTTGTTCCATACCTTATTTTGCATCAGCCTTTACTGGTTTAACAGAGCCGCCCCATTTGTCTGTGATCCATTCTTGGACTTCTTTGCGGTGAAGCACTTCAATCAGTTTTTTGATTTTGTCACTGTCTTCATCACCTTTACGAGTCGCAATAATATTCACGTAAGGAGAGTTGTCCTTTTCAAGCAATACGGCATCTTCTAATGGATTCAACCCTGCGCCGTAAGCGAAGTTTGCGTTGATTGCAACTAGGTCACCTTCATCATTTTGGTACGTAGAAGCTAAAAGTGATGGGTCGATCGTATGGTTGAACTTCAAGTTCTTAGGGTTTTCTTCAATATCATCGAATGTTGCTGTTTCCAGATCTACTCCATCTTTGACTTTGACTAAGCCAGCATCTTGTAGAATTGTGATGATGCGTCCCCAGTCTGATTCAGAATTTGAAGTGATGATTGTTGCACCATCTTTTAATTCGGAAACATCTTTGACTTTTTTAGAGTACAAGCCCATTGGTTCGATGTGGACAGCACCGGCATTGACAAAGTCATATCCTTTTTCTTTGATTTCTTTGTTCAAATAAGGAATATGCTGGAAGTAATTGGCATCAATGTCGCCTTCTTCCAAAGATTGGTTCGGTAATACATAGTCATCGAATTTGACGATTTCAAGATCGATTCCTTCATCTTTCAATAATGGTTTCACATGCTCCAAAATCTCTGCGTGCGGTGTCGGTGAAGCTCCGACTTTCAATGTCGTGTCGTCTGCTTTATTTGCTGAATCTTTGCTGTCGCTGTTGTTACCGCATGCTGCTAATCCTACAGTCAGCAAAAGCGCTGCTGCAAATCCAAAAATTTTCTTTTTCATATCCTACATCCCCCTATATCCTATTATCTTTTGTCTGTTTTCTTAGTTAAGAAATCACCGATTCCTTGAACGATAAATACGATTAGTAAAATAATTAAAGTCGCAACGAATGTCACTGTCAGATTACCACGCTGGTAGCCTTCCTGCCAAGCAAGACCTCCAAGTCCACCTGCGCCGATCGCGCCGGCCATCGCAGTAAATCCGATCATCGAGATCGTTGTAACTGTTAATCCAGAAATCAATGCGGGAATACTTTCAGGTATCAAGACCTTCCAGATGATTTCCCAGTAACTTGCTCCCATTGCATCTGCTGCTTCCAGTACACCAGGGCTGACTTCACGAAAAGCAATCTCTACTAGACGGGCATAAAATGGTGCTGCGGATAAAACAAGAGCTGGAATGGCTGCTTGCGCACCTAGCATAGTGCCTACGATTGCTTTAGTAAATGGAATGATCAAAACCATCAGGATCATAAATGGCGTTGACCGGAAAATATTACTGATGATCGATACGATTCCATAAATGATTCGAGCATACGGTTTGTTTTTGCGTCCAATAGAGTAAAGGATCAATCCCAAAACTAATCCGATGATCGTCACTAAGACCATTGAGATTAATGTCATATATAGTGTATCAAGGATAGCCTGATTCATCGTTTCCGGGTTGATTTGTTTAAAATCTAGATATGTTTCTGAAAAGCTTTTATCCACGATGGATCACCTCAATTCCTACTCCTTGTTCTTTGATGAACACTTCTGCTTGATCTAATTCTTTGGTTTCACCAGTCATCAAGACAGTCAATGAACCAAAGGAACCTTCTTTCACTTGTTTGATCTTTCCATACACAACGTTAACATCGATGTTATAGCGTCGAATCGCTTGGGAAATGACTGGCTCGTTGGCATTTCTTTCGCTAAAGGTCAAAGTTGCCAAACGGCCGCTTGGATTTTCTTTGATGAGTTCAGCTAATAGTTCTGTCGAATCAGCTTCTGGTTCGATGTCTTGTTGTACAAAGCGTTTGGTTACTTCTTTTTTCGGTTGTCTGAAGACAGTCAATACGTCTCCTTCTTCTACGACTCTCCCCAACTCCATCACAGCGACTTTGTTGCAGATTTTGCGGATCACATTCATTTCATGTGTGATCAAGACGATGGTCAAATTCAATTTCTTATTGATCGCTAACAATAAGTCTAATACTTCTTCTGTTGTTTGCGGGTCCAATGCGCTAGTAGCCTCATCACAAAGCAGGATCTCAGGATCATTTGCCAATGCTCGTGCGATACCGACGCGTTGTTTCTGTCCGCCGGAAAGTTGTGAAGGATATGCTTGTCCGCGTCCTTCTAACCCGACTAAACGCAACAGTTCTTCTGCCCGTTCTTTACGTTTGCTCTTTGGTACGCCAGCTAATTCCAGCGGCAGCTGGATATTTTCAAGTACAGTTCTTGACCATAACAGGTTGAAATGCTGGAAGATCATACCGATTTTCTTTCGGAATGTACGTAATTCTTTGTTTTTTAATTTTTTGATATCTTGATCGTTTACGATCACTTCACCGCTCGTGGGAAGCTCAAGTCCATTCAGGAGACGGACTAATGTACTTTTTCCTGCGCCAGAATAGCCGACAATTCCATAAATATCCCCTTTTTCAACGTTTAGTGAAACGTCATTGACGGCTTGGATGTTTCCGTTTTTCCCATTGAATGTCTTTTTGACATTCGTTAGTTGGATTAATGACATGCCATTCACATCTTTCTCTTATGATTTTTCAAACAAAAAAGCCTTCGCCCTCTTGCCTTAAGCAAAAGGACGAAAGCTTGAACTTCCGTGTTACCACCTTGATTTACCGTTACTTCGCAATAACAGCCTCTTCCAGTACTTGGACTTAGCTTCTTTCCGTATACTGTCGCGCTGTAACGGGCACTCCCGTAGTAAGTTTGCTTACGCTCGCTTACTCTGCTCTAAGACCATCTTCCATCTCATTTTCGTTACCCATTTTCAGCAAACAGGGCTCTCTTCAAACGTCCGTGACATGTACTCTTCTTTTCAAAGCTTTCTCGTTTCATATAGGATTGCTTATGATTATAGCAACTGGAAGAATCAGTGTCAACTTTTTTCAAGTGATTTTCTGATTTTATAATTCGTCAAATTCTTTTGGATCAACATCTTTGAAACTTAAGATCCACGCATTCATTTCATCTGAATCATTCAAGATATTGATATCTTCACCGATTTTATCATTAACAGAAGAAACTGTACCCGTTAGCGGGCTGGCAAATTCATTGACCGCTTTTTCCGCTTCAACTTCGATCAGAGGTTCATCTTTTTTTAGCGATTGTCCTGCTTTTGGCAGATTGGCAAACGTGATGTCTCCAAGTTCTTCTTGCGCTTCATTTGTCAAACCAACACAGTATTCTTTTCCATTAAATAAGATCCAAAGGTTGTCCTTTTTCTTCAAATGCTTGCCTGCCATTTTATATCAGTTCTCCTTCATAAATTTTTTCATTGAATCCAATTGCAACAAGCTGGTCCTCTCGTACGATCAGTGGTCGCTTGATCAGCATACCATCTGTCGATAAGACTTGGCTCGCTTTTGAAGCCGTAAACTCGCCTACTTGATCTTTCAGTCCAAGTTCCCGATATTTCATCCCGCTTGTGTTGAACAGGCGACGGATTGGTACTTGACTCGTTTCTAGCCAAGTCTCAATCGTTGAGGCCTTCGGTACTTCTTTGATCATATCAACAGTTTGATAACTAACGCCATGCTGGTCTAACCACGCTTTGGCTTTTTTGCATGTTGAACATTTCGGGTACCAGTAAAAGGTGTACAATTTTCTTACCTCCTTGAAGATCTTGCAGGTGCTTCATTTTGGTATCTCATCGATAATATCAACCCGATACCGATCATGTTCCCTAAAATCGAAGATCCTCCCTGACTAATGAAGGGCAATGGGATCCCTGTTAAAGGAAGTAATCCGATATTTGCTCCAATATTCTCAAAGACATGGAACAGCAGCATCATGATCAAACCGCTTGCGATATAGGCGTAAAATTCATTATTCGTATCGAAACACACCCGAATCATGCGATAGATTAAAATAAAATACAAGAAGATGACGAATGCACCACCGATAAAGCCGAAGTTTTCACCGATAACGGTAAAAATCATATCGGACTCACGAACAGGCACATAAATATTGCTTACGTTGAATCCTTTACCAAACAAGCCACCGGTACCAATTGCCAAAAGTCCTTGGGCCGGCTGATAACTCATTCCTGACGTATCATGGAAAGGGTCCAGCCATGAATCAATACGTGCAAACTGATAAGATTTGAAGCCAACTTTGTAAAGCAAGTCTCTTCCGCCTTCAGTCGTAACCAAGAAGATCGTTCCTGCTCCAACGACTACTGCCAAGATTACTACAGGTGCGATGATGCGCCAAGAGATTCCAGACATCAGGAAAATCCCGCCAAAGATCGCAAGAAAGACAAGCATCGTTCCAAAGTCATCTTGGGCCATGATCAATGCTAAAACCGGTATTGTCACGATCAAGAGCTTCCCAATCAGCCAAAAGTCCGATTTCATCGTCCGTTCTTTTACTTGCGTATTATGTTTAGTTACGATCAGTGCCATCATCAAGATGTACGCAATCTTCATCAACTCTGCTGGCTGGAAAGTAAACGCACCGAATCGAAACCAGTTTTTAGACCCTGTTGAAGCAGCTAAATTCTGATCATAGAATTTGAGCAAGAGTCCCATTACCACTAACCCCAAACCATAAAGGTAAGGAGTCAGTTTCCAGATCCATTTGGAATTCAAATGCATGATGACAACGATTGCTGCCGCTCCAACTAAATACCAGACAACTTGCATCCCTACGCCTTTCAAGACTGCTGGATTGTTCGGATCATGGCTAAGTGCTACATATAATGAGAGCAGACCAATCAAACATAACAGAAAGACTGGTAAAATCACGCCATAATCAATACGATTATCGTTCGAAGCTTTTAATTTTTTTTCCATGTTTCATCCCTTTTCTTAAAAACCATACTGCTGATTATTATAGCGGTCCAGTTAGATAATGGAAAGTCTTTCCATAGACATTTGGGAAAAATTAACTTTCCGTTTGTGCAGTTGCTTGAGCAAATGCAGTACAAAAGCCTACTGCTTATCTTTAGTGTATCATAGAACTTTTTTTGATACATGCAATTATCTACCAACTGAGATTCTCCTCGCTGTGAGAAGTTTCTGTGCTTTCATTGTATCGAAGGATCTCTTCGGCAATCTCTAGCAGCTGATCAGAAACCAGATTGGTTCGTTGGATGAAATAAAAATACCGATGGAAATTCAACGGAGTCATTGGCACATTTTCTGGAACAGAGCGCTTAGACAAAATCGAGCGACCGATTCCTTCCTTCAGCAACGCAACAATTACATCGTTACTTTTCACGATCATCTTCTTATCTTGGATATTCATCTCTTCAAAATAACGCTGCGTGTAATGAAAAACACCAGAGTTTGCTTCTCTTACAAGCCACAATTTGCTTTTTGGGTCCCCAGCGATGACTAGCTGGTCTTCCATCAAAGAGTATCTTTGTACGCCGGAAGTCTCTAATGGCTTTTCGATAAAACCAAAATCGGATTCATGTTTCGCTACTTGTTCTAATGATTCATGAGAATTCGCGATTTCGATCTCAAAATGCACTTTAGGAAACCTTTTGATCAGATGTTTCATCAACTGAGGCAAAAGATAGACAGCAAAGGTGTGGGAAGCAACGATCCGACATACTTCTTCTTCATTTTGTTCATTGAGCAATTTTTGCTGAGTTTCTTCCCATTCTTCTAACAAAACCAGTGTCCGTTCATATAATAAGTCGGCTTGCTTAGTTGGAAGCATCTCTTTTCTTCCGTTACGTTGAAAAAGATCGATATTCAATTCCCGCTCCAACTGTTTGATTTGATTCGAGACTGCTGGTTGAGATAAAAACAGTACTTCTGCTGCTCTGGAAAAATTTCTTGTTTCATATACTGCTCGAAAAGTCGTTAATAACTTAAACATGGCACCACTTCCATAACTTTTTATGATAATTACTATAAAAACTATTTGATTTAAATATACAAAAAACCATCTATAATAGAAATGTACAACAAAACAGTTGCTGATCCAACTAGTAACTTAGATGAAGACAATCAGCTGTCTGCTTGCTCGTAATCATACATTCCTATTCATTTTACAATGTATTCGTTCATCTTGGTACTAAAATCTATTAAATAAAAAGGAGAATATTATATATGAAGAACTTTTTGAAAATTATTCCGATCCCGATCTGCGGGTTGATCCTTGGGTTAGCTTCCCTTGGAAATCTGTTTAAAGACTATCACCATGTTGCTTTAGGCAATCTAACTGGCGGTATCTCTATGATTCTTATGATATTCATTTTTGTTAAATTGTTTATCTTATTCGAACACACGAAACAAACGTTGCATGATCCAATCATCGCCTCCGTTTCACCAACTTTTACGATGTCACTCATGGTTATTTGTACTTATTTTGTTTCATATGAAAGTATTGCACCAATTGTCAAATTCATTTGGCTGTGCGCTGTTATCTTCCAAGTGATCCTTGTCTTTTATTTCAATTATCACCATGTTATCAAAGCTGATCTTTCAATTGAAGCAATTTATCCAAGCTGGTTTATCATTTACGTTGGATTTGGGGTCATCACTGTAACTGCCGGGAACTTCTTCCCGCTTATTGGAAAAATTTTCTTTTGGATTTCATTGATCTGCTATGCGTTCTTATTGCCGATCATCATCAAACGTGTCTTTTTCGTAAGAAATATGGCTCATCCGACACGTCCGCTGATTACGATCGTTGCAGCACCTGGTTCTCTTTGCCTAACAGGTTATCTGAAAAACTTTGCTGAACCTAATTTTTATCTTGTCGTAGCGTTGTTCGCTTTATCTCAAGTATTGTATTTCGTTGTGCTGTCTATGCTTCCACGTTTGTTCAAGCTTCGTTTTTATCCAAGCTATGCAGCCTTTACATTCCCGCTTGTTATCTCTGCAACAGCTATATTTACTACTGTTCATTACTTCAACAGTTTAGGTATCTATAGTAGCGTATTGGATTTCTTAAAAGTTGCGGAATGTCTGTTTGCAAGTGTAGTTGTCTTCTACGTTCTTGCTCATTACGTACGTTTCTTAATTAAAGAACATAGCAAACATGGAAAATTTGTTTCTAAAAAAATCGCTTAATAATCGATTCAATAGGTTGTGAAAAAGCTGTTCTGCATCAAGTAATAAGAACGGCCAAACAAAAACAGTTGTTCATGTTTTTGTATTGGTTGGACTTATTACCGCAGATGCAAGCGAACACCGTTTACCAAGAGGTCGTAAAAGAAGTGGTCAGCTTCAAGAAATAAGAAGGAATTTACGAAAATTGCTTCTCAAATTTTTGTGAAATTTCGGCTTATTTCCGAGGAAGCTACTTCTGGAACACCGTTTACCAAGAGGTCGTGAAAAAGCCGCTTAGTTTCGAGTATTAAGAAAAATTTTGTGAAAATGGCTTTCCACATTTTTGCATAAATTTGGCTTAATACCGAGAAACTGGCTTTTGAACACCGTTTATTCGAAACAAGAGGTCGTGACAAGACTTTTGTCACGACCTCTTGTTCTTTTGTCAAAATACTGGTTTAGTGCTACTATGTTCGAGTATGCTTTTAGTATTTATTGACGAAAGGAACCGATCAAATGAAATCATTGTCACATCCAATAAAATCTGTAAAGGATTCAGCGGTCCGCGAAATCTTACCCGGTTTACTGCTTTCTTTTGCCATCGCTGCCTTCAGCAGGCTTCTTGCTATTTATCTGCCACAGTTAGGTGGAGCGACTATTGCTATTTTATTGGGTATTTTATTAGGAAATACTTTTTTTAAACAGCCTGTTCTAGCAATCGGCACAAAATTTGCTGAAAGCAAACTATTAGAATTCTCTGTTTTTTTACTAGGTGCAACTGTCACAGCTCAAACGATTGCTCAAATTGGTATAAAAGGAATTGTTTTTGTGTTACTGCAAATGTCAGTCACTATCATCGGTGCTTACTTGATTGGTAAAAAACTGCAATTCAGCGATACTTCTTCTTTGATGATGGCTGGAGGAAACGCTGTTTGTGGTTCTTCTGCTATTGCTTCGATTGCCCCTTCCATCCATGCGAAAGAGGAAGAAAAAGGACAGATCATCACACTAGTCAATCTACTGGGTACTGTGATGATGTTGACTCTCCCTTTTCTTGGATTACAGTTGTTTGGTGGAAATCTCATTGAAAAAAGTGCACTTTTGGGTGGTACACTCCAATCTGTTGGTCAAGTAGTCGCTGGGGCAAGCTTACTTGACAATTCTGTTGTCGAATTCGCCATGCTATTTAAGATTCTACGTATTATGATGCTCGTTGTTGTTGTCTATCTGTTTGAAAAATTCATGCACAAGAAACAACCAGCTCTGTTTGAAACGCCAACTGATACGCAGAAAAAACGAAAATTACCGCTTCCTTGGTATGTATTAGGGTTTGTGATCTTTTGTTTGGTCAACAGCTTGTTTTCTTTACCTGTAGTTATTGACCAATCGGCACATTTTATCAGCAGCTGGTTTGAGATCACTGCTTTAGCGGCAATTGGTCTGCGTTTAGACTTTGCAAAATTCATGAAAGAAGGTACTCGCTTCTTATCTTATGGATTAGCTGTCGGGCTTCTCCAAACAGTGATGGCTTTACTATTTATTTGGCTGATCAAAGTTTAGAATGAACATGAAAAAACAGTTGTGATTCTCGCATGGAACAATGTCCGAATCACAACTGTTTTTAATTTTGCAGAGATCCTTCTAACAACAACAATTGGCGTTTGATTTCAACCCCATCTATTGCGTTTCCCATATATCCTGTCAGTTTTCCATTTTGCCCGATCACTCGATGACAAGGAATAGCGATTGGCAATGGATTGGTTCGATTTGCCTGTCCAATCGCTCGCACAGCTTTCGGACTATCAACAGCAACGGCCACTTCTTTATACGTTCGGATTTCTCCATAAGGAATGGTCGACAAAGCTTTCCAGACATTTTGCTGAAAAGGCGTACCTCTCTTTATAGATAAAGGAACATCAAATTCTTTTCTTTTTCCCGCAAAATATTCTTCAAACTGTTCTTGTGTGCGCGTTAAAATTTGCTGATTCGCTGATTCGCTTTCTGAAATTGGCTGAAAAGATACAGCAGTCAATCCGGATTCATCTGCATCTAACCATAAAAAGCCGATAGGTGTGTGTATTTTCATTTTGTTTGCTCCTGGTCAATAGACTGGAACTTCCTCCTTTTTCTCTATCCAAAACTACTTGCCAACTAATAAAAATTGTTCTTAAAAGTTTGATAAACCGAGGAAACATGGTAAACTAAATACGTTAATTTACAAAAAGAATACCTGTTCTTTTACGTAAAATCAAATTTTAAAGGTGTTATTTAAGGTTTATTAAATTTTGAATGCAAACCATATATAAACATACGATTGAAAGGATAGAAACGATGAAAGTATCAATTGTTGTCCCATGTTTTAATGAAGAAAAAACTGTTCCTCTTTTTTTTGATGAGGTTGAAAAATTCAAAGGTGTCCATGAGTTCGAATATTTGTTTATTGACGACGGATCAAAAGACGGTACGTTAGCAGCAATCAAGAAGCTAGCTTCAGCTTATCCTTATGTCCGCTTTGTCTCATTTTCCAGAAATTTTGGGAAAGAAGCGGCTCTGTACGCTGGATTGCAAGCTTCTACAGGAGATTTAGTGACCGTGATGGATGTTGATCTGCAAGATCCGCCCGAACTGCTTCCTGAGATGATCAACCGGATCACTACTTCTGATATCGACTGTGTCGGCACCCGGCGTTCGACTCGTGAAGGCGAGCCTGCGATACGCAGTTTCTTTGCGAAAAAATTCTACCAGTTGATCAATAAAATCAGCGATACAGAAATGGTCGATGGCGCTCGTGATTTCCGCTTGATGACTCGTCAAATGGTGGATGCCGTCCTAGAATTAACAGAATACAACCGATTTTCAAAAGGATTATTTAGCTGGGTCGGATTTAAAACAGAATATATTTCTTATGAAAACCGCGAACGTGTGGCTGGCGAAACATCTTGGTCCTTCTGGAAATTATTCAACTACTCGATTGATGGTATCGTGAACTTCTCGGATGCACCGTTAACGATTGCTTCATTTATCGGCGCTTTGTCTTGTGTCGGTTCTGGTATTGCAATTTTGTTCATTATTTTGCGGGCATTGTTGTTTGGTGATCCTACATCAGGATGGCCTTCCATGGTCTCGATCTTCCTGTTCATTGGTGGAATCCAATTGTTATGTCTTGGAATCATCGGGAAATATATCGGGAAAATCTTCTTAGAAACGAAACAGCGTCCTGTTTATATCATAAGAGAAACAGAAAAAGTGAAGCCAAATGAATTGAAGCCTCACCAATAATATACGTCAAATGAAGTAAACATTTTTTTAAATGAAAAAGGACTGTGACAATGTAGTGACCCCCAAAAGTTAGACTTTTTTGGAGTGGAGAAATCCACTCCTTTTTTCATGCTCTAAAATGATATTTTTACACAACCGTTGCGGTTGTTTTACGAAATTGGATGGGACTTTGCCAGTTTAATTTCTGTTTTATCCGTTCATTATTGTAGTAATAGATATAGCTATCGATGGCTGATTTTAATTCCTCGAAACAGTTATAAACTTTCCCGTGAAAAATCTCTTGTTTTAAT
>NZ_JAPMLG010000018.1:0-37667 GCF_035726925.1 Enterococcus sp. E5-37 | reverse complement strand
CAAAAATTTCTAAACAGAAGCCATAAAGGTTTTCAACAGGTAACCGATACATTAGTTTCAATGTTTACTGAGTAACTAATTATTTTGCAGGAGGACAATTTATTTACACAAAATTATTGACGCTCCCGCTTATTTTAGAAAAAATGTTATTCTTTTATTTATTCTCAATGTTAGGAGTGATTATTTTGCCATTTATTGCGATTTTATTCGATTTAGTTGCGGCAGCAGCTTATTTTCTCCAATTAAATTATCAAACCTCAGGAATTCTGTTTATTGGAATGATTTTTCAAGGTGTGATTACCCTTTTGCTTCTTGTCATGATGCTCAGCTATAAAGGAAAAAGATATGCCCGTATTCAAACAAAAGTATTTGTTAAATATGTTTCCATTCGCCATGGGATCATCATTCTTTCCTTTTTAGTGAATGCGATCGTCCTCTTTTTATATGTATTGAATTACTTAGATATCAATCCATTGATTTTTTCTCGATAGATAAGACACATTCAGCGGAACAGTTCCTGCTTATCAGCAGAAAACTGTTCTGCTTTTTCATTTTTCATTGATCTATTCTTCTTTTATTTTCCTAGCATTTCATTTGTGATGTATGCAATAACATGTTATCTTTTATTATATGAATCGTTGAGGAGTCCGTTACATGATTACGTTGGTGAGAGTTTTGTTTTGGGTGCCTGCGGTCGCACTGGTCGCAAGTATTGTTTATCTTATGAATTGGAACAAAGAACGGTTTTATTTAGCTATTTTGACTCTTCCGGCTATCTACTTTATGTGGAAAGTTTTTAATTACAACTACTTTGAACCCGATAGTGTTTTTATAGAAGAATTATCAGGACTGGTTTTGTCTTTATTGATCGTCATTCTTTATTTGATACGTTTAAATAAAAAACATTGAGTACTATTGATTGCATGTGTAGCTTTCTATAGTCATTATAACTATTCTACTATAATGAAAGGTGATTAAATGAGTATCGAAGAAGCTATTTTACTGGATACTTTACGTTGTCGTCTGAATTTCTTAAGAACTGGCCGATCTTTATCTCAAGTAGCTGTTTCTAGCGCGTTAAGTATTCCTTTATTCAAATATCGTAAGTACGAAGAAGGAGAAGAAATTCCAAGCATCATTGAATTAATCTATATCGCTGACTTTTACGATATTTCCGTTGATTACCTAATTGGTCGCTCAGAAACAGCAAGCAAACTGAAGTGATTTTTTCCAGCCTTGGTGCTGGTTTTTTCATTTAACGTCTAAGGTTAACAATCTATATATAAAGGAGACATTTCTATGCGATTATGGCATGAAAAATTGATTTCAAAGCTTCCTCGTCAACAGCTTTTAGGACAACATCGGGAATGCTGTGCATTAAGAGGAAATGGCTGGGGAAAGAAACATGCTACTGTGGATTATGTTTTTCACTATTCTCCTTATAGATTATTCCAATATCATCAGCTTGTCATGGATGAAATGGAAAAACGTGGTTACAGCCCAGCACCAGAGTGGAAAAATCCTATGTATCGTGGCAAATCATGCGAAGCATTTTTTGATTTACCTACTGTAGAGCGCAACGTGCCGATTTATCCGGAACACGATGAAGTTTATCTAGCAGAATGTTTAGCAAATTTGGAGCAAAAAGGAATTTATCTTACCTAATATAACTAGAAAAGCCTTCTATCTCCTCTTACTTCATTAAAAAGCTTTAACCATCTTAGATCAAGCTAAAATGTCGTAAGTTTTAGGGTTATCTTCATCCTCACGTGCAAAACTAAAAGCGTACTCTAGTTTTGGTTCATCGCCAACTTCCCTAGACATAAATGAACATCTCCTGACGTGGTTTAAAAGTACCGCATCTTCGACGTCTGTATACGATGCACAGCACAGATTGCTTCTTTTGATCTTTCTTTTGATTTTTCTGTTGCTTCTTCCACACCTTCTTCGATTACTACATCGATGCTTACAATTGCTTCTGCCTAATATTCCCATGCATCGTCGATTTAAGCCTCTGTAGTCACTGTGATCGTTTCCACATTTTAACTCCTCTGTCGTGGCTTCAGTTGATTTTGTGATCAGTTCAGTTGCTAAGCCAGAGTCAGAACAACCTGCCATTGCTAGCGTTAATATTGATAGTAAAAATAGTTTTTTTATCATAAGGTTACCCCCCTGAAAATAGACTAAAATAATAACGCTTTCTTTTTTTGTTTTCAGACGAAAATTAATAATTTCTAAATATTCTTTAAAAAAGCTTATAACTATTATGCCTTTTTTAATATATAACACAGTTATTTTTAAAAATAAGAATGCTAAATCACTCTACAATAACGGCGAAAGCACAAAAAATAAAAAAATTATTACGTTATTAAAAAAACAGATGAAAGATCAGGTTTTATTAGATCTCATTCTTTCATCACTTGAAGGGATTTAATGAACTACTTTTTCCTCTTTGTCGTTTTTATATATTCGTATTCCTTCAAACAGTAGGATAGCCTCTTTCAATGCTTGATATTTGAACTGTCCGTTACTTAAAAATTTAGATGTGCCGCCCTCTTCCTAGAACATATTCTTTTTTACTTTTTCATTAATTGACAGACCAATCGAACGAAACTGTAAATTTCGATAGGATAATGATTGGTCAAACTCATTCATTTTCAAGACATCTCGATTCATATTCAAGATAGGAATCTTTTTATCAACATCACTTTATTCGTATTTTCCTCTACCATAAAAGCTTCACGCTCCACAAAATTGTTTTATACACTACTATTCAGCCCATTCAACGACCAATGAATTTTTTCGTACAAAAAAACCGTCTTTTCTTTCGAAAAGACGGTTAAAAGTCAATTTTTATTAAGCTTTAACAATGTTTGTTGCTTGAGGGCCACGTTGACCATCTTCAACATCGTAAGACACTGCTTGGCCTTCTTCTAAAGTTTTGAAGCCGTCACCTTGGATAGCTGAAAAATGTGCAAATACATCATTTCCATCTTCACCAGTGATAAAGCCAAAACCTTTGTCTGCGTTGAACCATTTTACTGTACCGTTATTCATAAATAAATTCCTCCTGATACGTATCAATGTACGTTTTTTCGTTGCAATAAATATTTGATAGGCAAAAGGAGTTTTATCTATGTAGATATATCGCTCAAATTACGTTTCAAAATAGATTACTCATTTAATATATCATGCTTTTTCTAATAACACAAGGATAATGCAATGAAATATAAAATTCATTGTCTTCTATTGTCTTCGAATCGAAGAAAAAGTTGAATAACCGCGATTGATTCACTTTTTGTTTTCTTGTTTATTTGCTTTTATCTGCAACTTTTGACTTTAAAATTTCTTAACTATGAAAACCTTTCAATTGGTGGTATACTTATAAATGGAATTTCGTTATCAACGCGTTCGTTGCCTTTCAGCAAGTATTTAAAGAAAGGAGAATGGCTATGACATTCTATAACAAAGATATACAATATCGAGTAACCTTGGATACAGATTTGAATCTATTTGTCGTTTTTGACAAAGAAAATACCAATCATGTAGCGACAGGTGTTACGATCGAACAAGCAGTGCAAGAATTAAAAAAATCTGCATAAGGAGTGGAAACCCTCATATGGACGATTCTCGTTCTTCTCTTTAAACGCATCTACTGGTAGATAACAGTAGATGCGTTTTGTGTTTGTTCTAAATTGTTCACTACAAATAAGGTAGATACTTCAAAATAAAAAATTACTTCTTTTTCATCTGTTCCTTCAGTCGTGCAGGACAATAAATAAAGAGGACTAGAAAATAGTCCTCTTTATTAGAGATACAACCCTTTACTTTCTAAAAATCGTTTTGCTTGATGCAGGTCATAAAATTCATAGTCTGCTTTATTGGATTCATATAAACTTACATCTACTTTCAACTTATGCTTCCCATTATGATCGGGCAACCCTATCAAATGATCTTTGATGAGAAAAGACAAAATGCCCGCTCGCCTTGCTGCTTCGATCCCTGCAATCGAGTCTTCAAATACAAGTGCTTCACTTGGAGGAATATTCATTTTTGAACAAGCTTTCAAAAAGATCTCTGGTTCCGGCTTTCCTTTTTTTACATCATCCCCTGAAATGATTTGATCAAACAAGGCATATAGATTTTCCATTTTTAAATACATTTCTACTTTTACCCGTATATTAGACGAAGCCACGATTGTATGGATTCCTCTTTCTTTTGCAAAAGATAAAATTTCTTCTGCTCCTTTTTTCGTATATACTCTCTTATCTTCTTTCACGATTTTTTCTTTATATTGATTGATTGCTTCTCGCCATTTGATATATGGAACATCTTCTCCGTACAAAATGCCCATTTGTTCTCTTATCGCCATTTCTGTTTGGCCAGTTAGTAAATAATAGACTTCCTTACGCATTTCATAATCATACTTTTGTGCTGATTTTACATAAGCACGATAAGCTAAACGTCCAGTTTCTAATAAAAGGCCATCCATATCAAAGATGAAGAGCTTGATTTTATTCATAATGCTCTCCCAGTGGTTTTTCCTTACTTATCGCCTCATATAGACCTTGCATGTAAGTGAGTCCCATTGCACGATCATACAGGCCATATCCAGGCATAGCCACTTCACCCCACACGGTTCTACCATGATCAGGGCGTATAGGACCGTCGAACCCTTCTTGCACCAACGCTTTCATAATATGATACATATCAAGGGAGCCTTCTGTAGAGGGATGTGCCGTTTCTTTGAACTTTCTTTCTCCTAAAAACTCCACGTTTCTGAAGTGGACAAAATGGATGCGCGAACCTACCTCATGGATGATTTCAACTAAATCGTTTTCCGGATTTGCCCCTAAAGATCCTGTGCACAGCGTTAGTCCATTATATGGAGAATCTACTGCATTTAGAATTTTCTTCAAGTCGCCAAGATTTTTCGTCACTCTAGGAAAACCAAAAAGTTCCCATGGCGGATCATCTGGATGGATAGCCATTTTTACATCTGCTTTTTCGCACACTGGAATCACTTTTTCTAAAAAATAAGTCAGATTTTCAAATAATTCTTCTTCGGTCATTCCTTCATACAGTTTTTCCAGCTGAGCGAATTTTTTCAACCGTTCTTCTTCCCAACCCGGCAATTTGAATCCCTTTGACTGGCTGTGTATCAATTGATACATTTCTCCTGGCTCCATCTGATCGACGATTTTCTGATCGTATAAAAGAGAATAGCTTCCATCGTTGTTTTCATTAAACAAATCAGTTTTCGCCCATCCAAAAATTGGTTTGAAGCTATAACAAATCAATCGAACCCCACATCGAGACAAGTTTTTGATTGTTCGTATATAGTTATCAATATAGTAATCTCGTTCATCTGTCCCTGCCTTGATTGCATCGTGGATCGCTACACTTTCAATTCCAAGCAGTTCCAGTCCTTGGCTCTCAACAGATGCTTTCAACTCCTCAATTTCTGAAATCTCCCAAACATCTCCAGGCATTTTAGTCAGCAAAGTTCCAATTATCCCATTTATTCCCGGTATTTGGCGAACATATTTTAATGGGATCGAATCCCCTTTTTCACCATACCATCTAAATCCCCACTTCATCTTTTCAGCCTTCCTTCTAAAAATCGTCCTCATCTAATTTTTTTTCTTCCGCTGAAGCATGCCAAACAGTTAAATTATCTTTTCCTTGTTTGACAATTTGTTCCACCGCTTCTTCTATCGGTGTGTGAAGCATCTGATGATTGATTGCTTCTAACAACATTGGCAGATTCACGCCCCCTATGACATAAGTGGCTGCTTTCTTTTCTTCAGTCAGTTCATTGACTGCCAAGAGCGCTTGATTGTACGGACTTGCGCTAATTAGATCAACAAATACTAGCATGGGTTCTGCTGTGTTGATCATAGTTAATTTTTCTTTGACCTTCTCTCCGAATGTTTGGATGTCCTCCCCAGACTCTAAGCACATTGTTTCAATATGGCTCGATGTCCCGACAATTACTTCCGCCGCATCTTTCAGTCCTTCGCTCAACTTACCATGTGTAACGATCATGATTTCCAACATTAGTCTTCTCACTCCTTGTTTTGCACTTTTTACTTATCGAAAAAGAGCAATAATCTGATTGGCATTTTGCCAATTAAATGTTTTCCCTCGTAAATCTGTTTTGGTCAAATAGAAGAACTGCGCTTGCTTTTTTCTTGCACTAAAAATATAATTGACGTTTTTTTCTTTCAACTTATCAACTTGTTTCAGCCACTGTTCTTTATTTGAAAAATAATTTCCCGAAAACTGTAGCGGTGTATCTGCCCCAACAGAGTCTAGATAAAAAAGAATAGCCTCTTTTTTCATACCCGATCTCACGCTGTCTAAGCCCTTTTCTCCATAACAGCCTTCATCAACAAACGCATACGCTACACTCGGATCATCAATCGTACGGATCATTTCTAGCATCGTTAATATGGATGAAGTATTTCGAATAAAAGTTTGTCTGCTAGGCCATCCGCGAGCTGCTTTTCCCAATAAGAAAAAGTAGCTCCCAAATGCTAGTACAGTGATACCTGTTTGTACGGATAGCAGATCGAATACGTGATGAGGATTTTTGTTATATATCATCATTCCCCACCAACCTAAACTGAACAACAAAATGAAGGACAATAATATAGAGTAGATTGTTTTTTTCCTTTGGTCTTTCCAATCAAACATGAAATAACTTCCTAATGCATGAACGGGTGTATCGTAATAAGTACAGATAACTTTCTCTGCTTTTTCGATATCTCCAACATAAATATTTTTTGATCGGTAGGCTAGCGTATCGTAAGCAGTGACTGTCACATCTGTTCTCATACTGTAAATATCTGATACTAATGCTGAAAGAAAACGCTGTTTACTCTTTTTTGTACGGCGCTTACGGTAAATATAGCGATAACGAAATTCCCAATCACGAAACAGCTCGTTCTTCTTCATTTTTTCGCCCTCTTTATCTTTTTTCTAAGCATTTGTTTATGACAAATCAAACTTGTTCAATACATCTTTTAATCCTGTTTTAGGTGCAGATGGAGTGGCTTGAAAATAAATATTCTTTACGCCATATTGTTCATTCATTTCTTTCAATTTTTCAGCATCTGATTTATTTAAATAAACAGATTTCGTCACTAAAAGATCTGTATCAGGATTTTTTTGAGCAATCCCTCCAATATTCAATTCTTCCATGGGGATTCCGTGTTTTACTAAGTCGTAAATCGTTTGGACTGTTTTTGCGATCAAAATACAATTGTATTCTTTAAATTGATATTCATCCCAATAGAATTTAGCTTTCTCTGGTGTAATGACAATTGTTTTTTGTCCTGTACGGCTTCCTGCATTTTTGTAAAGATCTCTCATAAATTTATCTTTTGCTACAACTTCGTCTACAACAAAAATGGAATTCACTCCACTTTTTTGAGATAACGTTACCATTACTTGCCCATGGATCAAACGCTCATCCACACGCGCTAAATTGACTACACCCATCTTATTCACGTTCCCTTCTTTTTATAAAATACCGATTCCTGCTAGCACAATTAATATTCCAGTCAGCCATAATAATGCTTGTGTGACTTTCAATCCTTTTTTCGTATAGAACAAGTACACACCCATTACGACAGCTAAAGGTAATATCCCTGGCACGATTTGATCAAGAATTTCCTGGATAACAAACTCACGTCCGGATATCGCAAATTTCAATGAAGATTCTACTTTTACATAGTTTCCCGCAAGCACCCCCATCATAAACAACCCTAAAACTGATAGCATTTCAATCGCTGTCTGAACACCAGTGTTTTGCATTAGGCCTGTAGCATTACGGCCCATAGTGAAAGCTTGTCTTGCGAAAAATACCCCTAGTAAAACCTGATACAACCCAAAGCAGATAAAAGGAAAAAGTGCGCCTAAAGGACTTCCCTGTTGTGCCCAAGGTACCGCGATTGCGATAAAAATATATTGGACGGTTCCTGAATCGATTGCATCTCCGATTCCTGCTAGTGCCCCCATCAATCCCGCTTTCGTGTTATACATCAAGTCATCCTGCATCAAGATCTCTTTTTCTTCATACTCTTCTTCTGCTCTTTGCTGTTCCATAGAAGACATTAGGCCAGTAATCACACCGCCACCCCAGCTTAATTGAGTGTTGAAGAACAGTAACTGCCGTTTATATGCTGCTTTTAAAGAGTCTTCATCTTTATAAAGTTTTTTCAAGATTGGCATCATTCCGTATAGTAGTGATGGCGCCAAGTAACGTTCAAAAGAGTGAGGAATTTCGTTTGCAAAATGCCATCTCAGATAGGCTTTTGTTACATCTTTTTTCGTGATTTCTTCAGGAGCACCTGTTTGATTATCCATTATTTCAGCCATTTCCCATTCCTCCTAAATTAAAATCCGTCATCATAGTCATCTTCGTCATCAAAAGATGCTGAATTGTTATTGCTTGTGGCAGGCTGTACTTGTTTCCCTTTTTGCGACTGGACAAAGATCAAAGCGATAATAATCCCAAAAATGGCATAAGTAACCATCGTAATATCTAAAGATTTCAAAACAACACTCATAAAATAAGCAAGGAAGAAAAAGACCAGATAATCTTTTCGACCGATAACGTATACAGTTGTCGCGATACCGATTGCCGCTAACCCTCCACCTACTACTTCAAGAATGTGGATAACGACTGTTCCCTCTAAAGCTTTGATTACATCAGCGATCAATGGCGCCCCTAAATATAAAGCAATGAAAACAAGCGGAACGAATAATAAAAATGAGGCAACCGTTGGATAAAGAATAATTGATCGGGCCATAGCTTTTGTATTCAAATCTTCTACAGCTTTGTCTGTATATTTACCTAAAAAAGTATTGATGAAAAAACGAAACTGATACAAGTAACTTCCGAGCAATCCGACTGGCACCGCAACGGCAATCGCTGCTTCTGGCGACAGATCCCCTAATAATGCGACTGGTACTGCGATAGCTGCTGCAATAGATGGTTCAGCTGGCATTGATCCTCCTGGAGAAAAAACCCCCATATAAATCATTTGCAAAGCGGCTGTAACAATCATCGCTTGTGCAACTTCCCCCATGATCAACCCGACGACTAATCCAGTCATCAAAGGAGAAAAACGTAAGGTCAACGTGGCTCCTCCACCTAACCAGCGGGACATAACCGCGGCTACCCATAAAGCAATCAACAAACTTTGTACTACACTTAATGTTTCCATGTGTCCTCCTCCTTCAGATCTTTCTGATATAACCTTCCAGTTCCATCATTGACTGTATCAGTGATTTCTGTGTTACCTCTATAGGAATCAAATGCACTTTCTCTTTCGAATCAATAAATTCAGCCATTTTATCTATTATCTGTTTATCTTTCGGAAATAATCCCATTTGTTCTAGAGAAACCGGCAGTTCTAATTCCCGATACAAAGGATATAACTCGTCTATTTTTTCCCAGCGACCTTCTAGTGCCAGTTGATAGAAAATCCCATACGCTACTTTTTCTCCATGTAGAAAACGATGGCTTTCCGGAATATATTTACTGATAGCGTCATGCATAGCATGTGCTGCCGCATTTCTTGCGTATTTATCTCCTAATCCTCCAACTAAACCAGCAACAGCAAAGATAATCTCTGAAAGCTGTTTGAACTCCGATGTCAGTTTTCTTTGTGCCATATCTTGGATTGCTTTAGCAGAATGATTCAAAATCTCTTCTTTGCAGATCTTCGCAGTATCTTGTGCTAGCTTCAAAAATGATTCATCTTGCAAAAAATCTTGTTCTAAGATGAGCTCAGATTCATACCATTTTGCTAGTGTATCTGCTAACCCGGCAATGAAATATGGAACAGGGGAATCAATCACTAATTGGGGATCTGTTATAAAAAAAGCAGCTTGTCTGTAAAAGTGTTCTGTTTTCCCTTCTGCTTGTCCATTCTCCTTATACATGACAGCAAGAGGTGTCCATGGAGCACAATTACTAGCTAAAGTAGGGATGACGCCGAAATCGATTCTTGCAAGATTGGCACTATAACCCACTAGATCGGTCAGTTTTCCTCCGCCAACGCCAACTACGAAATCGATTTCATTTTTTTTGATGATTGTAGCTATTCGTCTGGCTTCAGCATAACTACATTCTCCAGAATAACGATGATAAAAAAATTGAATCGTTTCGTCATTCAAAAATACTAATTTAGGTAGCGCCTTTTCCCATGATACCGTTCCGTGGGTGACCAGTACTCTTTTCGCGCCGTATGATTTCAAGAGATCAGAAACTTTTGAAATACCACCTTCTTCATATAAATAAAATTGAGGGCCTGTTTTCACTTTTAAACCGTTCACCATTTTCTTCATCATCCTTTTATATAGTTGCTCTTTGTCTGGACAGAACGTTCAGGAAGAAGGTGCTGACTGATCTGTTCGACATCTCTGACACATTTTTCACCCATTGCTTCTAAACATTCCCTTGTGTAGGCCGATATATGTGGCGTAATCACTACTTGTTCAAACGCTAAATACGGATGATCTTGACGTCCCGGTTCTTCTTCTAAAACATCTGTGGCATATCCTGCGATCTTTCCGCTTTTCAGACCATTAATCATCGCTTCTTCATCAACTAGAGCGCCTCTTGCACTATTAGATAGATAAACATTTTCTTTCATCTGATCGACTTCTTTATCAGAAATCATGTGATAGTTCTCTTCTGTCAAATTCGCACATAAACAAATGATATCTGATTGTTCCAGTAATTCTTGAAGTTCTACTTTTTTTGCACCAAAGCTTTCGATGTATAAATCTGATTTGTAAGGATCATAAGCTAGAACATCACAGCGAAAACCGTTACGCAAAATTTCGATTACTCCGCTTCCGGTATTTCCTGCACCAATCACACCAACTGTTTTGTTAAACAGCGTCCTACCGACGAACTCCGCCCGATCTTCCCATCGATCGTCCTTGACTCTTGCTTGTGCTTGTGTCGTGCGTCGAAGCATGGACAACAAATTAGTTATATTATTTTCTGCTACAGCATTTCGTTCAACTAAAGCAGGTATGATAGATACGATTGTCTGGTGTTCTTTTGCTGCTTTTAAATCAATATTGTTGTAACCAATACCATGTCGGGAAATCAATAGCAGTTCATCTTTGTTTTCAAAAAAATCTCGTCGAAAAAATGGCGTAACACTTGCAATAATGATATTGAATCCTTTAAGTAACTCCGCTAGTTCTTTTCCTGGAATCTCTTGATCAACAGTAAAGAAATGAACGTCTCCAACTGACTTTAATCTTTCCAAGTGGTGTGGAAAGACTCTTCCGAAACTGCTGGAATTAACGATTGCTATATGATAATCTGGCATTTTACTCACCCTTTTCAACTATTTCATGTCCGCCAAACCCATTTCTTAGTGCTGAAACTACTTTTGCTGAAAAACTATCTTCTTCCTGTGAAAGATTCCTCATGAACAAACTAGTTGCAATTACTGGAACTGGAACAGCCATTTCTAGCGCTGTTTCAACCGTCCATTTTGCTTCACCTGATGCAGAAACGATTCCCCGATAATTACTTAAATTGGGATGTTCGTTTAACTGATCTTCCATGATTTCCATCAGCCAGCCGCGAATCACCGAACCATGATTCCAAACACGTGCGACTTGTTCCAAGTCAAAAGCATACTCACTTTTTTGTACAAGTTGGAATCCTTCACCGATTGCTTGCATCATTCCATATTCGATTCCATTATGGATCATTTTCAAGAAGTGTCCGCTTCCGGATGCACCAGCATACAGATATCCTCTTTCAATTGCTACATCTTTGAATAATTGTTCCACGGATAGAAAAGTTTCTTTATCTCCTCCAATCATTAAGCAGGCTTGATGTCGTGCTCCTTCGATTCCTCCAGAAGTCCCACAATCCAAGTAACCGATTTCATTTTTCTGAAACTCTTCTGCTCGACGGATTGAATCTTTATAATAAGAGTTTCCGCCTTCAATAATAATGTCTCCTGGTCCGAGTTTTGGAAAAAGTTTTCTTAACATGTTTTCGGTTATCTCTCCAGCAGGAAGCATTAACCAGATGATTTTTTTCTGCTCAAAAGTAGCTAGAAATTCAGAGATCTCTTGATAAGCAGGAATGTCATTTTCTCTTGCCTGACTAACAGCTGTACTTGAAATGTCGAGTCCTTGTACTTTGTGATGGTGCTCTTTTAAGTTTAAAGCTAAATTCAATCCCATTTTTCCCAAACCAATTACACCAATTTCCATGATAGCGCCTCCATTTCTTATACCCTCATTATACAAAAAAATATTTTTTTGTAAATAGATTTTACAAAAATATTTTTTGTTTGATTTTTTCCTACTCTCCTTGTATCTTTAACATTAATGAGAACGGAAAAAATGATAATCTTATTATGAAAAGGAGGAATTCTCATGAGCGTCTCCATAAGACTACAAATCAAAACAATGTACAACGACTTCAGCCCAAAAGAACAGGCTATCGCCGATTATATTTTAGAAAATCCAAGCAAAGTAAGTCATAGTCCTATTAGCAATTTAGCAAGTGAACTAGGTATTGCTGACTCTACTTTTTTTCAATTTACAAAAAAACTTGGTTATAATGGATTTAAAGATTTCAAAATGGCGATGTTGATCCAAGAAAATGATCTATCTGCTATTTCTATCCACGAAAATATTCAGAAAACAGATACTGAGCTCACTATGGCGCAAAAGGTGTTCGAGTCTAGTATTTCAACTTTAAATGACACAAAAAAGTTGTTACAACAAAAGGATCTAAAAAAAGCGGCTACTATTATCAATGAATCTAAACGTGTCTATTTTTTCGGTGTTGGCGGTTCAGAGATTGTAGCAACTGACGCTTATCATAAATTTTTGCGTTCCCCTATTGCAACTTCTCACAGCACGGATTACCATATTCAATTGATGGAAGCTTCTTTATTGACGGAAAAAGACTGTGCTGTTTTGATTTCTCACACAGGGCAATCAAAAGAAACAATCCATATTGCTGAAACCGTAAGAAAAACTGGAGCAAAAACAATCGTTATTACTAGCCAAGCTAATTCTTCCCTTGCTAAACTTGGCGATGTCGTTTTTATTTCTATTTCTGAAGAAACAGAATTCCGATCTGAAGCTTTAGCTTCCCGTATTTCTCAACTAAGCATTTTGGACTCTCTATATGTGATTTTGATGTTTTACAACGAAAAAGAATCACGTCGTTCTATCGCTAAAGTTCGACATACGATTTCTGAAATCAAAGAATAGCACCATAACATAAAAAGCGAAAAATCCATAAAACAAAAAAAGCCACTACCAAATATTTGGTAGTGGCTTTTTTGGTTCTGCAAGGGTGGTACAGAACATCAATAGTCGGTGGGTTAGAACGTATGTCATCGCATCTTTGGAGAAGGTTGTATTGGTATTATTCGAGTTACTTGTTAGATGCGATAACAAAGTTAGTATACAGTAGTAAAAAATTTATCTTTTCTTTTTTTTATTATTTTTGTTTCTTATTTTCTAAAAAATTAAAAAAATTTTTGGTAAATTAAGTATTTCCTTGATAACACTGGCTTTTGGCCTCATTTTAGGTTATCATTTGTAATTTTATTTCACAGTTGATATGATTGTTATGTAAAATAAAAAAGTTTAGGATACATCGAATTTTTGGGGAAATTCTTTTGGGGGTATCCTAAATCTTTTCTATTATATTCCCATATTTTCTATTATTGGTCTAGACGTATGATGGTAAACTTTGTAACTATCTGATTGCTGAATCATTAATTGCTTATCATTAGCCATCTTTGTTTCAAGTTCGCTGGATGATCATTTTATTCACATCCTAACAAACTTGTCACATTTATAGATTCTTAATCTATTTATCATACAATTATAAAAAAGGAGGTGCTGCTTATGAAAGCTATCCATATTTCTTTGCTTTTTTTCGCTAGTGCATTGATTTTATTTGCTATTCATCTTTGTTCCCAGCCTTATATCAATAACAACGGAATATTAGTGGAACCAGCATTCTTTTGCTTACCACTCGGCTTTTTGTCCCTTCTTGCCTCCGCAGGCTTCGGATTTGTTGCTTTTTTTAAACGATCAAAACAACAAATCTGACTTATAAAATTTACGTAAAAGAGATCGTGACAATAATCGTGTGATATTCCCAAATTTCGAATAAAAGGTGCCCCTTGCCATCTCTAACTCCTCAGTCACAAGTTACAATATTCATAAACCATGAAAAGCTTGTTTATTGAAATTGCTCCTTGTGACTTGGAGCTAAGTGACAGATTACAACCTCTTTTGCATCATAAGACTTTACTCCTTGAAAAACATTACTAACTTTTGATATGTTTCTTGCGCTTGTTTATTGCTGAAATCAAACTGATATTCATGGTTCAAAACAGCATTTTTCTCCGCATAATCTACTTTTGTGACTTTCACCCCCGCTTTCTCAAATACAGAAGTTACTTCTTCCATTTGTTTCGTAAACGTATTTGTATTTCCATCCGTTAAGAATGTGTTTTGCGTCCAACGATCCGCATGTCTGACCAAGGCTAAACTTTTGACCTTCTCTGATTGTTCAAAGTCCTTATTATCAAAGTAAGCCCATCCACATTTTTCATAAAGAAAGTTAGAGATTTTATCACTTACTTGAGTAAATGCAGAAGGATCCAACAGACCAGACAAAGAAATAAACTTCGTAATCTGCTTGTTCTCCAAAGTCGGATCAAGATGATCAGCTTTTTTAATTTCTTCATTTTGAAGTGCTAACAAATATTCTCCACTAATTTGTGCACCTGCCGAATCTCCACCAATCGAAATATTCGACCAATCTGCTTGATCTTTTATCTCTTTTTTAGCTGCTTGAATGGCTTCGTTCAATTGGATAACTGGTGTAGGATGTTTTGCTTCCGGTGATCGTTCATAATCTATATTTACGATGATTTGCTGCGTGTCTGAACATAGATATTCCAAATAATCACGACAATCATTTTTATCCCCTCCTACATATGCGCCTCCATGCATCCAGAAAAGAATCGGTGACTTTTTCTTTTCCACTTTCGGTGTGTAGATATCCATATTATTATTTTTGTATTTTGAAGGATAGGATATTTCTTTTTTTATATCGATTTGTTCGATTTTTTGCTGGAAATCATCTGGTCGGGCATATACTTGTTCTTTTTCACTTGTGTCAAATTGTTTTCTAACAAGCAAGCTAATCGGCTTTGGTGTGATTTGATTAATCAAAAATACAGTGACTAAAATAACTACGATGATAACTGGTACTGCAATCACTATTCGCTTGAACCATTTCATTCATTTACCCTCTCTTTCTTCGCCAAATCCATGTGATAATCGTGCTAACAGATAAAAATCCACCTGAATAAATGAGAAGCGAATGTTTCTTTTCTCCAGTTTTCGGCAACATTCTTTTTTTGCATCTGTCTTTTTTTGTACTTTCACTGTCATCTGAATCGGTTGCGTATCATCACTTGATTGATCCTCTCGAGGTTCATTCTTTCCCTTATTGTCTGCATTCTCTGTCGGATCTTGCTTTTTTGGTGGAGCTACTGGGATTTTTTTGTAATGGTAAATAATAGTTGGTATCGTCTCATTAAAAACCCCTTCAGTCGGTCCTTCAACATTTGCTAATTCGTATCCTTCGAATGTCTTTTGCTCTGTCATATAATTCTCTCCATAAGCTCCGTAAAGCTGGATTTCGTCCTGGTCTTTGAGTAGACTTTTATTGTTTTCATCCACATACTTTACGTTTATCTGATCATGAAACACTACTTTCAAAAAGTCCGTTACATGTTTCGTGTAGGCAGCATGGTCAACTTCCTGTGCCTTTCCATGCCCTGCTCCTTCTACTAATAAAAGATCTTTATACCCTCCTGATAACTCATATAATTTTTGCGCGTTAGACACAGGTACTACATCATCTGCTGTTCCATGGATAATCAATTTAGGCAATGAATCTGACATTCCAATCGTAGGTAGAGCAGCTTTTGTATCCAAATGCATCTCCTGATCAAAATAGTATTGTTTCAAAAGGCCCATAAATAAATATTCATGCTCTTGATCCCCAATGATGTCTAACTGATTTTTTATGGCATCCGGTAGTGCGGGGACTACTGTCTGGTTGTACGTAAAACGTAGTTGTTCATCAATTGATGCAAATCCGCAATTTTCAATAATTCCTTTGACATTGACAGGAATATCTTTCGCTAATACAGACATCATCGTAGCTGCTCCCATCGAACCACCATAAAGTAAAATCTTTTGAGATGGCCGCTCTCGAACTTCTTGATTTATCCAGTAAAGGACGTCATCTGACTCATATTGTCCATAGGTCACATAATCGCCTCCGCTATTACCAGTCGCTCTGGAATCAACAAATAATAAATTATACCCGGCCTTATAAAAATCATCGTATTCTTCTGTAATGATCCCGTTATTCCAATTCCCTCGAAATCCGCCATGGATCATGACTGTTTTATCTGAACCTTGATCGACATAATATGCATATACATCCATCATTTTGCCATCTTGTTTGTTTAGTACAGTTTGATGAAGTTGTTTTGTATTTGGATAGAAGCCTGTTTTTTCTGTAGGCGTTGTCCCATCATCTGTACCTCCAAGCATCGACATCAACACACTGTTTTTTGCAAAAGCGATATCGTACAATAGATAAGTAGCAATCAGATGTTTGATAATCTCTTTATCTACACCATAATCATTAACAGCAAGCTCAGTGACTAATAACTCTATTAATTTTGACTTGATGTCTTCTGTTGGTCCATTAAGTATTTCTGTCATCTGTTTACCGAAGTAATTCAAATATTCTTTACCATTGAAATTTTCACCTTTACCGATATCATCATTTTCTGTCCCATTCTCTTTGTCACTTACTTTAGCAGAAGAGGATTCGTCGTTTGACATTTTTGTAGCTGTTGCTTCTTCTGTTTGTTGGTTATCTGTGGTAGCGGTCGTTTCTTGATCTGTGCTAGTAACAGATGTCTCAGCCGTTGTTTCAGTATTTGTTTCTGTTTGTGAAGTACTCGATTTCGTTTCATTTCCAGCATCAGTAGTTTCTGTGGTTTCTACCTCCCGAGATTCCGATTCGGAAGAAATGCTCTCTCCATATACTGTCCATTGCGGGACGCTTGTACTTACAGCAAATAAGATGACCAACGCTCCCTTTAATACTTGTTTTGTTCTCAAGCTATTCACTCCTTTTTATGTTTCTAGGAGAATTGTATGTAAACGCAAACATTTTTTATACAAAAAATAAATGGTTTATCCCATAAAAATAGAACAGGATTATTTTCTCATTTTACGTAATAAAGCAGAATGGATAAACCAGTATCCATTCTGCTTTTTTTAAACGAAGAAACAACTTATTGCTCCAAAAATGTCAGAAATCGTTTATCCCAAATTTTCTCGTAAAAAGCGATTGTTTCCTTTGCTTTCATAAAAGGATTATCATAAGTTGTCGTTGCTCCTCTACACATCATAAGCTGGTATCCTAATCCATGAGCAAACTTCACAGTCGTATCTATACAATACTCTGCTTGTGCCCCACATAATTCGATCGAATGACAGTCCAATTCAGTTAATAAAACACTCAAATTAGTCTTATAAAATGAATTCGCATGGGTTTTTCTCACAAAATAACTGTGCTCAGGAATAGATAATTCCGACAATATCTCCCATGGTTTTGTTTGTGGCACTAATTGATCATCTTCGTGTTGAACGAAAATAACTGGCTTTCCAATCGTTTCGTATGTTTTGATTCTTTTATTCACTAATGCTGTCACTGTTTCTAATTCGTGTATCGGTGAAGAATCAAAACATACCCCTTTTTGTAAATCGATCACTACTATTGCGTCGGCTGTGTTTGACATACGTATGCCTTCTTTCTTTTTTCTAGTTCTTTCTTCTAATGATGTTTCGTTTACTACTATTTTCCATTTTATGGTTAGAAATCAAAAAAATATATTCCATTTTCTGATTTTTTTATTGGGGTTCCTTTGATAGCATTTCTTATCTCGTTCGTTCCTTTATACGTGACAACATTTTCTTATTTTACACCTATAAATGGCACTTTTCGACTATTTCTTCATGTTATTATTTCATAAATATTTAGCTATTGGAGGAATGTATCATGATTAAATTATATACAGGTTCTGGTTGCTCGTCTTCTAGACGCGCAAAACGTTGGCATGTTTAAAGAAAAACCATTTATAAAAGATATCTTGAAAAGATAGAGAAAACAAAAAACAACCACTTTCAGTTGACTACTGAGCAGTTGTTATCTTATGAAGTAAAAACTATTATACTATCATTCTATCACTAATTCTTTTCTTTATTCTCCATGTCTTTTTTTAAAGCTTTTATGTCGAGTTTTAATAAAATCAATCAATTACTTCTATACTAATAGATCAATGTCCACATCTTTTTGAACCAGTAGGTACCTTACTACTTACTATGAAATTTCTCAAGTATTAAAAACATCAAAAACATATGCTCTGCTGCCTGTATCATAATAATTAAAATAGATACAACTAATTTTTGTTTCTTTCGTCTAAAGGATAATTTTTAGGCAATACATTCTGTTTACTAGCACGTCAAATGACACTAGCGATTATGAATTCAAAACAACTGTTTGTGATTTTTTCTCTTTTAAAACAAGTCACATGTTATATTAAATTCGTAAATACGTATATTACAATTTATTTTAAGAGGCGGACATCAAGAAAAAATATTATTAAAAAGTTTGCTATTATCAACCTTGTTACTAACTTTTGGATCAACAATTCTCCCAACTGGAATTGTTTTTGCTAGCGAACAAAATATCATCAAAAATACTAGTTATTCTAACGATGATAACTTGAATGTATCTATAGAAAAGACGAGAACGGTCGTCTTATGGTAGTAAAAATGGAAACAAAAGCTCGTGCTAATGTTGCAACGTGGGAAGCATGGCAATATCCTCATATTGCTTTAAGTACTGGTATAACAGCTGGAGCTATAAATACTGCCTACTCTAGCAGCTGATTGGACAAATTATGGCAATATCCCAGTAAATGCAGTCGCTCGACTATAAGACAAAAATTGTAATAGCTGGGTAGGATTTTACAAACGAACTGGCTATGACGGAGTGAGAAGAGCTGTGACCACTGATTATAAAATAGAGTAATTAATACAAAAGGAGAACCTATGAAAGCTAAAATAGATTTATTCTACGAAAAACATCCTTATCTTTCCCTTTTAATCAATTTGTTGTTAGGTAGTATTATCGGAATTTCTGTTGAATATTTACTAAATAAAGACTTTATAGGTTCTGGTTTCTATACGGTATTGTTTTTAAGTGTTCTTGAAGCTTTTTCAATTTACAGGAAATCCAAAAAAAATAAATAACTTCAAAGTCTCTTTTATTAGAAGGGACTTTTTTGTTGCTTATAGCAGGTACTAAAGTATACTCTGTTGATCTCCATATAACATTTTAAATATGGATAATCATTAATAGCTATATAGTTATTGATAAACAGCAGTGTATTTCTTCATCCGCTTTGTTTTATATGCATAGAGTAACAAACCAACAATCAAGACTAACAAGAATAATGTAGTCGATATAGATGCTTCAGCCCCAAAGTTTCCCCCAGTAATTATTGTATTTTGCGATTGGATCAGAGTGGAGAAAAAACCTTGTTCTTGCGTTCCGCTGACTGGTATACCCAAAATAGCTCCTTGTGTCCAATTCCAAGTAATATGAGCACCAATAGCCGTAAATAAACTTCCTGTACTGTAGATAAGTGCACTGAAAAAGCAACCTGCTAAAAAGATATTGAAAACTGCCAGAAATGTCATGTTAGGATTCAATCCGTGCAAAAGAGCAAATAATGCAGCAGATCCAATCATTGCTATTAACGGACCAAATCTAAGCATCTGATGCTGAAAAAAGCCACGGAATAAAAGCTCTTCTGATGCCCCCACTGCAATAAATAAAATAAAACTCGTTATCAGCGGCACAATGTTTGCGTTTCCTGAATCTAACCGATACGCCCCCGTCAAATATAATGGACTAGTAATAAGCAGAAACACTCCAATTCCAACAACGAGACCTCCCGCTAAATACCCCCAGTCTTTTCCTCGAACAGAAACACCATAATCTTCTATTCTTTTTCCTTCGACCTTACTAGCAAGAAATAAAGCTAGTAAAAAAACAGCTAAATGTCCGACTGTACCGGCAATTGCTCCAATCCATTCACTATTTCCAATAAACATATCCGCAAGTGCATTATTGACAAGAATTCCTAAAACAAAACCAACTAAGACTATTAAAACAGATCCAATCAACCGAATAATCCTGATCATCTTTCATCCCTCCTTTATATTAAGTTTAACAACCCTTTTCTTTCTTGTCTCGTGAAAACTATGTAAATGTTCTCCATCATAGAGAGAATAGATTTTTACGAACTAAGAATATCTACAGCAACCTTACGAAAATGAAAGACTGTCTCCCTAATTCTTCTGTTAGACTGTTTTTAATAAGGAAAGGATGGGAAATTTTTTTGAAAAAATAACTACTAATTATGTGCCTTTCAGCATGTGCAATTTTACTATTCTCAGGTTGTAGCAAGTCCAATGAAACGATTGCAACGTTTAAAGGTGGAACACTTACAGTTCAGGATTTTTATGATAACCCAAAAGTTAAATCAAATAATCAAACACTATTAAAAAAAATGATTGTCTTCAAAGCATTTGATGATGTATACGGAAAAGAGATTTCTTCAAAGGAAGTAACAAAAGAATATAATGAACAAATCAAAAAACTCGGTCCAAACTACAAGGAACAATTAAAAGCAGTTGGCCAAACAGAAGAGACATATAAGAAACTCTTTAAACAGATGCTGGCTTTCCAATACGGTTTGAAAGCCAATGTAAAATTAACAGATAAAGATCTAGACACTGCTTGGAAAGAATTCTATCCAGAAGTTAGTACACAGATCATTCTATTTTCGACTAAAGAAGAAGCAGATAAAGCAAAAAAAGCAACAAATGAAGGGGAAAATTTCTCCAAGCTTGTTCAAGCTTATGGAAAAAATAAAACATTAAAGGAAACTGATGGAAAAATGAATTTTGATTCAACCAATCCAGAGATTCCTACTGAAGTAAAAAAAGCAGCATTTAAACTAAAAAACGGGGAAGTTTCTGATATCATTCCTGTAACAGATCCAACGACTTATCAGCAAAGCTATTATCTAGTAAAAATGGTAAAAAAACAGGATAAAGGTTCTAATAAAGGCAAATACAAATCTGAGCTAGAAAAAATTGCTACCGAAGCAAAAACTCTTGATACGGAATTCATGGATAAAACAATCCGTAAAGTGATGAAAAAAGACAATGTAACTATTAAAGATCCTTATGTAAAAAATATATTCAAATAAACAAATTTGACCCAATTGGGGATGTGGCAAAATTTGAGAAGTGATTTTTGGAAATTCCTTCTTATTTTTGAGGCAAACCACTTTTGCCACAACTTCATTGGGGTCTTTTTTTATTTGTTACAATCATGAGGATATAAATTTAAAAAAGTTTTTTATTTCTATCACATGAATCAATGCGCCATTAAGTAGATTCTTTCATGCTCCCCTATTTTTTCACTTGCCGTATCGCTTCAAAAACAACTATCATAAACTCAAACTCGACTGAAAAGTTATTTAAAAAAAGACTGAAAATATCCCTTCTGGACTTGTTCTTCTTATTCTGTTATACTAGAGAAACACGAAAGATATTTTTATGCGACACTTTTCATTTGTTTTTATGAAATTTATTCAAAACTGGCGTAACTTCAGAGTTACAAGGATGTATTAGAGGTTAGGGAATACATCGTTTAAATGAGAAATAAGTAATAGTTAGTAATAGTCACCCAAACTTTAAATTAATGAATATTGAATCGTCAGATAGCCTTCTCGAGTTTTCGAGAAGGCTATCGTTTATTTTATGGAGAAATTGATTCAGAAGTAATCAGCGACCTTTTTTAGTTCACCAATCGTTTCTGCTTGGAAAGTTTGCACCCAATCTTCTTGGAAGCCCCTCACTGCTTTATCAATCGAGGGCATCTCTAATACTTGATCTAGTAGCTCTTTACCTAACGTTATCGCATGAGCTCCAGATCGAATGGCTGTAGTGACTTGTTCACAATTTTTGAAACTAGCTGCTAATATTTTTGTTGGACTTTGCGTACGTTCGATCTCAGTCCGCAACGAATCAATCACTTTCATAGCATCAATGCCTTGATTTTGCATCCTGTTATAATAAGGTGCAATATAATCTGCTCCATTATTAATAGCTAAATACCCTTGTAATTCTGTGTAAATAGCTGTACCGGTAATCAAATAACCTTCTTTTTTCAACTTTTTGATCGCTTGAAGGCCTGCTTGATTCACCGGCACCTTGATAAACGTATCTTTTCCCAGTTCTTCTATGATAACTCGAGCATCCTCTATCATTTCTTCTTCCGTTCTTCCTATTGTCTGAATATGGATAGGAATCTGTCCGATTATTTTTTTGATTTCTTTCATATGCGAGAAGAAGTTTGACGCTCCTTCTTTTTTCAGAATAGTAGGATTTGTTGTTACGCCTGTTAAATTCAAAAACTGTTGACAAGAATAAATACTTTTTGTATTTGCTGTATCAAGCATGATTTCCATATAGCTTTCCCCCATTCTGATCCTCTTGATCGATTTTAATGATTGTCCCCTTTCTTAAATACGGCATTTCCTTATCTTCTACATACATTGTTCCTGGAAGTTCCGGCTCATGAGATCCATCAAATTTTATCGTGATATGTCCTAATTCATTCAAATTAGTTTGGACAACATCTCCTACTGCTGTGATTACATACATTTGTTTATCAAAGCAGAGCTTCATATCACAAGTTATTTCTTTTCTTACCTGATTCAATTCAATCTTATAACAATAATCTGTTAATGTTTCCGGTGCTTCATCTCCAAATAAAATCATTATTTTTTCTTTCCTGAATACTTCTGCTTCTATACCAACATCTGTTACAACCGTTTCAAAGATCGTCATCTCTGTTCCTCCTAAACTCAGCTATATAATCCAAAACTTGCTACCCAAGCAATGATAACTCGTGGGATGCCGTTAAGAAATCTTGAATAAAGAACTGATGGTACACCTACTTCTACTGTCTCAGCTTTTGCTTCTTCCAAACCTAGACCGACTGGAATAAAATCACATGCATTTTGAGTATTGATAGCAAATAGTGCCGGTAATGCTAATTGGGGAGGAATATTTCCTTTTCCAATCTCTACACCGATCAATGTTCCAATCACTTGGCTAATAACTGCCCCTTGACCAAGCAAAGGAGATAAAAATAGCAGTGAACAAATTAAAGCCAATGATTGTTAATCCAACTGCATTTCCTGCTAAAGGTGCCATAATGTTAGCAAATACATTACCGATCCCAGAACCTTGTATCACACCAATCAAAAGGGAAACGAAAGCCATAAAAGGGATCACTGTCCGGATCATCGTATCTACTGCTTCTCTTGCTGATTGATTGAATGTAGCAACTACTTTTCCCGCGCCCATTCCAATTTTTGCTATCCAGTTTTGCTGCTCTGCTTTTTGCTCGGTTATCTTTTTAGAAGTATCATATTTGTACTTTTTATCTGGAGATGTAGTATTTACTGTTTCTTTGTTATCACTAGTTTCCATTAGTGGCTGTATTTGTTCTAATCCTACTGCTGAAACATAAATATCTTCAGTGATATATTGTGCTAATGGGCCACTTTTTCCTGTGGGAACGATATTGATGGTTGGTATCCCTTTTTTAGGATAAATTCCACATCTAAGAGTCCCTCCACAGTCAACGATTGCAAGCGCGATTTCACTATCAGGTATTGATGTTTTGAATCCATTGATAGACTCCATACCTGTCAGTTCTTCTATTTTATCTACGATCATTGGCCTCTCACCTCCACCTGTGACATAGATGAACTTGTGTTTAACTTTTGTCGGCCTAATAATCAAAGGACCTCCATACCCGCCGTTTCCTTTTACGATCTTGATATCACTATACATTTAAAACACTCCTTTCTCTAATCAACTGAAAGCTCTACTTTTTTGCTAAGAACGATTCCTTGCTGTCTGCATACAAATCCAGTAGTAAAATCAGTTATCCAACCACCAATAAAGTTCATCAGCAGTCCCACAAGCAAGTATCGGATAGCCAGCTCCATCGAATTTAGCCCTAAGGTTTCGATCCCTTGAGCAATCCCAATCCATACAAACAATTCTCCAGGATTAATATGGGGGAATACACCATTGCTCGTATGACAAAATTGAGCTTGAGCAGCATAATAGCTTGGTTTGTAGTATTCTGGAAGGAAACGAGCCATTGTAAATGACATAGGATTTCCCAACATAAAAGCAGATAAGAACGGTAACATAAGGTAACGAGTAAGCGGATTTTTCGCTGATAATTTGGCTACTTTCGTTACTCGGTCTTCACCTAAAAAAGCAATCAGCGTATTCATTGCAACCATCAGCATCAAGACAACTGGTACGATTCCTGTCATCCAGCTTATGAATGTTTCTGCACCTGTTTGGAACAGCCTCATAAATCTCTCAGCAAATTTTGTTATGATATCCATCGTTTGTCACTCCTTTTTTCTTTGATCGTACTTTTCCATATCCGAAAATTATTGAGCATAGCAATAAAAGGCAATGTAGGTTGTTCACTTTTTTCATTTCCTGCCTCTATTCGTAAGTATACTTCTCTGGCATTTTCTAAAGCTGCTTGTGTCAAACGATCTTCCGCTCGAACTGAGGGATGGTAACGATCGATGTAATGGATATCTTCACCCGCATAGACAGGTAATGAATGAAATTTTGCCAAAGATGTAACCCCTTGCATTTTCCTGACTTCTAAAACTTGATCATGATCGTCTATAGCTAGCATAACAATCGTGCCTGAACGGATTTTCCCAGGTCGTTTACCAATCGCTACTTTTCCTTTTCTTCGCAGTTCGCTATATGTTTGATTGAAATGCTTTAGTTGCTTCCAACTGATAACTGCTTGCAGCACATAAGCTGAAGCTGCGAAAACTATGAATAGATACATATCATTCATGAAGTCTCTCTCCTTTACTTTTGATTAGTTTTAAAAATGATTCCTGTGTCGGTGCTAATTCAATAAACTCATCTATTCCCATTTTTATGAGTTCAAATAGGATATCGTATAGCTCAAATAATTCATTTTCAACTTCAGCCGTCATTTCTTCAGGTATGGCAAATAAAAAAATAACTCCATTTCCTCCTGTTTCTGCTAAACCTTGATCAGTTATTAGCCCTACTGATAAAACAATGTGTTGAGATAGCTGGTTGGTTGTGTGAGGAAAAGCAAATTCTTTGTTAACAAATGTGCTTTGCTGAGATTCTCTTTTCAAGATCCTTTTTTCAAATTCTTCATCCACATAATAGCCTCTGATCAAAGGAGCGACTAATTTGTTTAAATATTCTTGATACGTCTTTTTTTCTTTCCATATTTGATAGAAAAAAACAGTAGAATGAAACCCGACTAATCGCTTTTTTTTGCTTTTTGCCATTGTGCCCTTAACCAAGAGTCATCGAAAAGATTAGTCAAATGGATCACCGGTGTCTCTTCATTTACATTTTTTAACGGAATCGTTGTAAAAACAGCGAAATATTTGTTTAGATCTACTTTTTCATATTGTTCTTCTGAAACATGTGTTATTTGTATATCCGTCCCCAATATCCTTTTGATTTGTCTTTGGATCATTAATGCTGTTCCTTTTCCTGTCGTATGAACAATGGCTACTTTTTTAGAGGAAAAATGCTCTTTTGATATCGAAATGCTAACTCCAAATACAACGTTAGGTAGCTGATCTCTACTTTAGAGATCTTATGTTGCAAGATAGCTTCTAATGCTTGTATGCATTCGCTAGCGATTTGGTAAGAAAAAGGATACTTTTTTTCTATCTCACCATAAAATAAATCAGTCAATCGATAACGAAAAATTACCCGATTTATCAATAAAGAGAGGTGCTGTTTCATCTCTTGATATAAGAAGGACTCATCCAGATCAATGAGATCTAATCGTCGAATACGCATCATCATGGGGTCGAAATATAAGCGCAAATCAGAGTTAGCTTTTCTTATCATCGTTATACTTGTGTTGATGATGTTCAAAGGAAAACTGACAAAATCTTTTTCATATTGGCTCAAAGTTAGTTCATAGATTTCTTCCAACCGATTGATCAGTTCATTGAATTCTTGGATATATTCAAAACACCCACTGTAACGATTGATGGGCTTCTTCAACAGATAGTTACTAGAGATTCTATTCAAAGAAATACCGATAACTTTCGTCAAAAGGGTGATTTCTTGTTTACTAGCATTCGTCTTCTTCTGAAAATGTTTGATTGCTTGTTTTTCTTCTAGAACCTGTTCTGTTTTCGTCTCTGAAAAGTAGGGAGAAACAAAATAAAACAAAAGTAGTCGTAATTCTAGCTCATCTCCTATTATTCTTAGTCCTTTATTTGGTGTGCCTGTAATCTTTACATCAAAATCATTGATCATCTCTTTTAATGTCTTTAGATCCTTGACCACTGTTCCTCTGCTGACACCGACTTCTTCAGACAAATCATCCATACGTAAGAAATCCTCTGTTTCGATCAGCCTATTTAGTAAATAAGCGATTCTTTTGGATGCCGAATTGAAATCACTGGCTGTTTTCAATTTTCCTTGCATGATCTCATCAAAAAAATCAAAATCATAAATTTCAAGTTCAAAATGTTTGTTTTTTTGGATGATTTTTGCAATACCGGCAATTTCTTCATTCAACTCCCCAATATCTTTTTTTATGGTTTGATTACTGGTTTTGATTTCTTTTTGCACTTCCTGGATTGAAACTTTCTTGTGAGTGACTAGTAATTTCAATAATTGGTACCATCTGTTTACTAGCGTCACGTGCGTCCCCCCTATCCTTTATCCTCTTGTTTTACCTCCTGAAATATTAGTCGTGACTCCAGTGATATAACTTGATCTTTCTGAAAGATAATAGCAGACTAGATCCGCCACTTCTTGCAGCTTACCACTCCTTCCTAGAGGGATCGTACTTGTTCGACTGTAACCGTTTCTCAGCTGTTCGACGCTTATACCTCTCGTATAAGAAAGAGCTTCTTCATATTCTTGTGTTCTCAAACCGGTTTCTTCCAGTATCCCTGGTGCAACACCTACCACACGAACATTCCTCTTTCCTAACTCTTTTGCCCAAGAACGAGTAAAACTGTTCATCGCTGCTTTTGTAGCAGCATAACAGCTCTGTCCTTCTGATCCTTCCAATCCTGATTCAGAAGAAAGATTCACGATCACTCCTGATCCCTTTTGCACCAAGATTCTTCCAACTGCTTGGCTCATCAAATATACACTTTTTTGATTGACAGCGATCATCTTATCAAAAACTTGTTCTGATAATTCATACTTGCTTTTTGGATGATTTCTATCTATTAGAAGAGAAGGAATATTTATTCCTGCATTATTGACTAGACCATCGATCGTCTTGAAATGTTTCATTACTTTATATATCCCTTCTTCTATGTCCGTTTTAGAAGACACATCGACTTTTAAAGATAGTAGGTTTTCATGCTGTATACGGCATTCAGTTACATCAAAATTCGCTACTTGTGCATTCTGCTTCAACAAATTTTCGACGATACTTCTTCCAATTCCTGAGGAACCTCCAGTTACAATTACTACTTTTCCTGCAATATCCAACCAATCCGGCATATGTGATCCTCTCCTTCTTTTTTCTTACAAATCCAGTATAAAAGCTCACTAAAAAAAATTAAGACATGAAATTTACAGCTTCAGCTAAAAAATGTGTACTAATGGAAGAGCAAAAAAAATTTTCATCTTTTTGCATAGATTACTAAAATTCCTGAGCGTTATATAAGCAATGTTTCTCTTTTTGATATATAATTGTTTTATCATTTAAGGAAGGAGAATTCTAATGAAAACTTTAGATGCTATTGCATTAACTTTATTGATTGTGGGAGGGTTGAACTGGCTGTTGGTAGGCTTGTTCGAACTTGATTTAGTAGCTATGATTGCTGGTGGTTCAACAACTATTTTTGCGAAGATCATTTATATCGTCGTAGGTATTTGTGCGATCTACTGCTTGAAATTTTTCCCAATGATTACTAGAAAAGTTGATGAAAGATATTAGAAAGCTATAATTATTAAAAAAGTTATTATCTTCATAAACCTTCCCTTTATTGGGAAGGTTTTTTCATTTTAAACCATCTGCTTCTCTTTGTTTAAGTGATATACTGAATAAAGATAATCTATTTTAGGAGGAGCTATCATGCATAAAGGGATTTACGCAGGCTTGTTGGGAACTGTAATACTTTTTTCTGCCTGTGGATATAAAACAAAGAATTCTGTTAAAGAATCTTCAGCAGCCATTTCAACAACTGAGGTTGGTTCAACTAAAAGTACTTCTACTACTTCCATTACTAATACTTCTACTGGTAATGTAGATTCGCAACATAGCCAATCAAGTATTCAGTCGTCTAGCATTTCTTCAACATCTGAAATGCAAGAAAACACTGTACCTTCTCTTCCATTAGAAAACTCTGACAAAGCACTTCTATTTCTTATTGCCCACCGTTCCGAATTACAAAGTGACGATATTGTTATTAGCTTTTATCAAAAAATTGATCGAGATTATTTGTTCACAGCTTCCAGCAAACAAATCCGTTCCCAAGGGGGATCTGGAAGCGTTGGTTTTTATCGAGTGTCACCCGAAGGATCGATTACGATGACAGATGCAAATGGAACACCATTTTGATTAGATGATATTATACGGATTTACAGTACTAGCAAGTCATTATCGGTATCATTTTTTCTGAGAAAGTTATACGGAGTATAAATAAGCATTTGCATTAACCTAATAATTCGTTACAGCTTTTCTCTTATGAATATACTCACTTCTCTACTTGCTCTCTTGATAAATTTTTGGTATCTACTTCATTTTCGGTCAACTGAGTTAATGAAATTTATTGTCGGACGGTTTTCTAGATTCAATTTTTCTATATTTGGATAGAAGAATTTACTTTTTTTACCTTTTGACATATTTTCTTCTTATTATTTTAATGATCCCTTTTTCAAATTAGAAAGATAGCCTTTGTATCGTATTAGATGAAATATTCACAAAGCTAACCATTATACTTGCATTTTTTTCAAAATAGAGTTATTACATAAATAGGGATAAATAAAAAATACTTATTGAAAGGATGATTAAAAATGGCAAATGTACCTAGCATTCGCGACATGTTCCCTGATTTCAATGACGTGTTTAGTCCAGCATTCAATGATTTTTTAGGTGTTTCAAGTTATCCAAAAGTGGATTTAGTCGAAAATGAAAAAGAATACAAACTAACTGCTGATATGCCTGGCTGTGACAAAGAAGACACGACAGTTGAATATTCAGATAATACTTTGACGATCTCCGCCAATCATGAGTCCCATACAGAAGATAAAGAAGATGGCAACTATGTACGGAAAGAAAGACATTCGGTCTCTTACAAACGTTCATTCTATCTTCCTAATGTTGATGAAGAAAAAATCACTGGAACCTTTAAAAACGGTGTGCTGAAATTAGTATTACCTAAAACAGCTCATCAGCCAAAAGAAACAAAAAAAATTGAGTTAAATTAGAACTTATCGCCTCTCGATGGATGAGGGGCGATTTTTATATATTTGGATAAGAACGAGTATGTTTAAATTTTCAAAATGAGCAAAAAAATATTTTGTTTTTACGATAAAGATGTTATGATCTCTCTTGGTAAAAAATATGAGAGTTGATCATTTGATTGTCTTAAGTAAACTTTTGTTTTGGATACCATTTATCATAATGACCAGTGCTTTCTTTTACTTATTCAAAAGGCCTAATAAATATTTACTCTTATCTGCTTGTCCGATGATCTATTTTATCCATAAGATTAGAGGATTTTATTATTACGACTCTGGTATCTCATTGTTTTGCTACGAAATCGGCTTATTAGCTTCAGCCATCTTTTTCATATTTGTGTTAGAATATTTCAGAAAAAAATAAACTTCCAGTCAGTTTTGGCTGGAAGTTTTTTATTTGGTGCAGATCTTTTCAGCTGATATTCATACAAGTTGATCCATTTTTCTATTATTAAGTACATACCATTGTGACTCTTTGAATGTGGGGGAGAAAAAAATAAAAGGAGCTGGTATTTTGTTAGTTATGAGTAAAGCTTTGTTTTTACTTCCCTGCACGTTCATGTTTATTGTTTTATGTTATTTCAAAAGAAGAAAAAAATGGTGCTGGATCGATGTTCTACTATTCCTTCCCTTTTTCCCGCTTATTTATTTTCTTGAAGAAATATGGCATGATATGGCATGTGATTCTGCTTTTCTTTTTAGTCATTCATTGGGGATTATGATCTCTCTTATGATCTTTGCCATTGTGCTATTTTTTTTGAATAAAAAATAATGTATTAAAATGTATTAACTCGTTTGTCCCAACTTCCAAAACATATTTTTGAAAGTTGGGTGTTATCTTTTTTGAAGTATAAAAAGATCTCAAATCAATCCACTTTACTTTCTTATTATGTTATTCATAGTAACAAAATCTCACCTACTTTATCTTATAACTTGATTTTTTGCATAAAAACTAAATAAAGAGTGCGGCATTTCGCACTTTTTTATTATAGATAAACGTTTAGACAAATTGGAGTACTTCTAGTTTCGTGATACATTGGCATAGAAATTACTTGCAGTTTTTAGGTTTACATAATTTAATTATAGTTACGCTCTATTTTATCTCCCATTCATTAATATTTCAAAGATGATTTCTCCATCTCGTTAATTATTATAGAAAATCATATGACAAAAGTGGTAGCTTTTTCGATTGTGATTCTTGCTCAACTTTATTAATAATACAACTGTCACTTGTTTCATTTATTTAATTAGGAGGGAAAAATTTGAATACTGTTAGCTTGAAAAAAGGATTTTCTACCTTTGATCTAAAAATTTTAGGGATTACGTTGATGTTTATCGATCACATTCATCAAATGTTTTATCCGTTTGGTGCTCCCGATTGGCTGGATTGGTTTGGTAGGCCAGTTGCTACTTTGTTCTTTTTTATAAGCGTTGCAGGCTTCTCACATACACATGATAAAAAGAAATATATGCAGCGACTTTATTTCTCAATGGTTCTTATGGCTTTCTTCACTTATTTTCTTGGTAATATCGTTCATTATGATGAAGTGGTATTGATAAATAATATTTTTAGAGATTTGTTTATTGGTACGGTCATGATGTATGCAATTGATCTTTTCACTGATGGAAAAAATACTGGAAGTTGGAAAAAGATTCTTACAAGTATTTTCTTGTTCATTTTACCAATCTTACTCTCACTATTTATTCCCTTGTTATTTTCCAGTCCAGTAATCGTTCAAAATAAAATTGTTTTTATGCTGATTACGTCATTTTTACCTGCACTGCTTTTAGCAGAAAATAATTTTATGGTTCTTTTGATTCCTTTACTTTATTTAGCAAGAAATCACCGTAGCATTCAATGTATTATTATCTCAATCGTTGCCGGCATATACTTCTTCTTGGGTACGACCCAGTGGATAATGATCTTTTCAGTCATCCCGATATTGTTATATAACGGACAAAAAGGAAAAGGAATGAAATATTTCTTCTATATCTTTTATCCGGCACATATTGCCCTATTATATTTGCTATCCGCGTTTTTATATAAATACTAGACTGATTATTAATGAAAGAAAAACTTGTCATAAACACTTAAAGAATCCCATGAAACTTATGCAGGAGAATTCACCATTTCGATTTAGTTCCTTTCCTTAGTCTTTTTTACCCATTCCATGTTACAATCGCTTTGCAATCGATCTCACAAAAAGGAATCTGGAGGGAAAAAGATGAAGCAAATATTGCCGTTTTTGACGTATAATGGTCAAGCAGAAGAAGCAATCAATTGGTATCACAAAGCTTTTCCTAACTCCGAAATCACTAAGTTGAATCGGTATGGAGATACCAGTAAAGAGGAACCGGATCTTATCCTTGAAGGCGAACTTAAATTAGGCAATCAAGTAATTGGATTTTTGGATATGTCAAAAGATTTCCCTGCACCTGCCTCCACCTGGGCATCTACCATTTTGATTGAAGTAGATGATCAGGCAGAATTCGATCAGGCGTTTAATACATTAAAAGATAGCGGAACTGTAATGATGCATGAAAAAAACTATGAGAAGTATACGGAAGTTTGCTGGGTGACTGACAAGTTTGGCTTTACTTGGCAATTGTTATTCTAGCCATGAGATAAAACGAAAAAGCGATAGTTGACATCCATTAAATATGGAAAGTCAACTATCGTTTTTTTCTCGAGTAATATTACTTTTCTAACTTGAATAAATCGTCTAATGCATTTGAGAATGTTGTTATTTCAAAATCTGGAAATTTCTTTTTAAATTTATCAGAATTAAACTTGTTGTCATAATGATATCTAGGTAATAACTCTTTTAGCTCTTGCATATTTTTATTGAATATAGAGCCAAGATCAAACATCCATTGTTTGATCACTTTATATTTTACCGGTTTGTGCAATTTTTCTTCCATCAACTTTATCATCTCTTCATATGTTCGACTTACATCACAAGGTAGATGCCAGGTTTGGTTATAAGTGTCAGGCTGATTTGCTAAAAGCGCCATGGCTTTACTAGCATCAGGTGTCCATATTAATGTCCTTAATGTTTGATCAGAAATTGGTAACAAAGCAGTCTTATCATTTTTCACTCGGTTAAACAATAAACTGTTTGTAATACTTTGCGTCTTATTAGGTCCATAAAATTCAGGAGCGCGACAAATCATCACATCTATGTCAGGATTCTCCATTTCAGTCACTAGCCGGTCTGCCATTTTAGCTCGAACAGTGGATTTGATACCATCATAAATAAATTTGCTATCCTCAAATTGTTCCGTGTCATTTTTTCGTACATATAAGTATTATCGAAAAAAACTAATTTCGCCTTTGTTTCTTTACAAGCCTGTATGACGTTTTCTAACATGATTTCAAATTTTGTTTTCCACTGTTCGGAGTCCATCGGTAATCCTGCAGCAAAATAAACAATCTCACTTCCTGCTACAGCGCGAATAGTTGCCTCACGATCTAAAAATATCCGCTGAGATTAGTTCGTCTGTATCGTCGATTGATTTCGGATTTCGACTAACTAAGCGAAGCTGTTTCCCGTAAGTTTGATTAAGTTCTTTTGCTAACTCGTATCCAATTTGGCCATTACTGCCAATAACTGTTTGCATTTAGATAACCTCCTTAATGAATGTTCGTGCTAGTTCTCTTGTTGAATACGGATTTTGTCCAGTAATCAGATGTCCATCCTTTACCACATGACTCTTAAAGAAACGCTTCTTGATAAAATATCCTTTTCTCCTTACAGTCATCTCTTCATTATCAAAAGGAACTACTTTGCTTTTCATCGCCAATAATTCCTCCGCTTTAGTAAAACCAGTCAATTTTTTATTTGCTATTAAATAGTCATTATTAGCAAGTCTGATATTAAATAAACCTGCTATACCATGGCACACAAATAACACATATCCATTTGATTCATAAATATCACTAGCTATTTTTTGTAATGCACTATTCTCGGGAAAATCCCACATGACACCATGCCCACCCCACCAGTAAAGTAAATAGCAGTATAATCTTTGCTCTTTACGTTTGCAGGAGACAACGTATTCCTCAAACCTTTTTCAATAAAAGCTTTATTAGAATAAAGGTCTATTACATCAGAATCTAGATTTCTCATACTTCGAGGGTCAATCGGTACATAACCACCTAACGGACTGACAAAATCAGCTTCAAATTGATATTTATAGATTTCTGCTAAAAATTCTACTGTTTCTCCTAGCCAAAGCCCAGTAGCTTTATTTGTTCCTTTGTATTGATTGACATTTGTTTCAACTATCAGAATTTTCTTCACTGTTTTTTAGCTCCTCTATTTCATCTATTACGTCAGACAAAAAATCTCTTAGTTTATATATATTTTTATTTTCGTGTTTTAAATAGTAAAAATTTTTAGTTCCTTCTTCTCTGACCTCTAATAAATCGGCGTCTTTTAAAATTTTCAAGTGGTGCGATACTGCTGGTCTTGATAAACCTGTATCGTCAGTTAGTTCTCCTACTTGCAAACCATGACAGCTTTTTTCATTTAATAATCTAATCAAAATCAATTGTCTTTTTCTGTCACCTAAAGCTGCTAAAAAATCACTTAATGATTCTAGTTCTGTTTTTAAGCGATCGTGTCCATTCATTGTGATCCACCTATTTCGTTTATTAGTTTAAACCATTAAACCATTTTTAATAAAATATGTAAATTCCTTTGCTCAAAAAAGTAGCTTCTTTACGATTCGACAATTTCAAATAAAGCAGGTAAAAACTGGCTGTCAGAAAATAGCCAAACTGAAGCAAAAAATAATGTTAAAATTAATTAATGAACGAAAAAAATCCCTCACCTAATATTACGGTGAGGAATTTTTTCTACCGACATAAACAAAAAAACCACCTCATATGAGGCGGTTAACGTTCAACATTATTTTACGATATTTACTGCTTGAGGACCACGTTGTCCTTCTTCAATATCATAAGTAACTGCTTGGCCTTCATCTAAAGACTTAAAGCCTTCTCCTTGGATTGCTGAGAAATGAGCGAATACGTCATTTCCATCTTCACCAGTGATGAAACCAAAACCTTTATCTGAGTTAAACCATTTTACTGTACCGTTATTCATATATATTTCCTCCTGATACGTATATAATACGTGTTTTATTGCAATTAATATTACTTGGTAAAAGGAGTTTTTATAGTGTGAATATATCGCTCAGATTACGTTTCAAATTAGATTACTTATTTACTATAACACGGATGTAATGCTAACACAAGGATAATCACTCGATATACGGTTTAAATATAAATAAAAAAGATGTGAAATTTCAGAAAATCACAATAATTGATTAACCAACGAGAAAGACCTTCAATGAATGATCTCTCTATCAATTTATCGAGTAATATCTAGTTTCTTTTTGTTCTTCGTTAACTATTTCCGTTTTTAAACAAAATGTTTGCAGTGTGATTATATTAGCAATACAATTTTTCGCAACTTTATATGTTTCTTCTGCAGAAGCTCCGTATTCTTTTTTTAATTTTGCTTTCGCTGCAGTTAGTTCGTGTTTTCTTAATTTTGTTAATTTGAGGTATCTGTGATTCATTCGAAACTATTCTTCTTATTATTTGGTTATTAGTTGGCTATTAGTTGATAAAATGCTATTATCCTAATTGATATAAGACTATATGGGAGATGATGCTGTGGTCACATTTAGTATGCTTTTATTTTGGATTCCAGTCTGTATTGGTGTCATCTCTTTCTTTTACTTCACTAAACGTTCTAGAAAAGCGATTATATTAGTGCTTTCTTTTTTACCATCTGCGTTTTTTATAATAAAAATAATAAAACATACATTTTATCAATCGCTTTCAGCATTAAATTTTTACGTAGTAGGGTTGTTTTTATCTCTTATTCTTTTTATCGTTGTTTTGCGATATCTTTATAAGAATTATTAATTTTTCTGCTTTTATAACTATAAATTTTCTCACTTGTTGTTTTTGTCTTTATACTAGTACTATCACTTGACATCCAACTGTTTCTCCTTAATTCTTGTTTCTGTCGACTTATTATTAAGGTATTGACTATAAAATAAATAAGAGATACTCTTATCTAAAAGTGATAGGAGGAAGAAAAATGACGCTTATCAACAAACTTAATGCTAATATATTTTTATACACCGGAATGATTCTTGTTATACTTAATGCTATTTTTTTAGATTTCAATTTTTTCATAAATATTTTAGGTCTTGCTCTTGTCTCATTTTCTAGTAATATCACAAAAATAATTGGAAATTTTCTAAAAGACAATCACTAGTTGATTGTCTTTTTTTCTGAATGTCTATGTAACTAAAAAATATGAAAAGAATCTTTTTATCTTTTCCCCTAACGGTAGTCGCTAGACTTTAAGTGCCTTATTTTCTCTTTTTTTACTCATTTAAATAAAATTCTGATTTATCTTGTTGTGGATCAATTCATAATACGCCTTACTAGAAACCGCTGTGCTTATCTTAGCTTTATTATTTTACAAATCTTACACGATCAAACTGCAAAAACGACCATTTATTGTAATCTGTGTTTGATTTGTTTTATCAAATTTTTCATTTGACTAATTAGCTGCCTCTTCATTCTTCTCCTGCATAATGACCTCAATCTTCTCTTCAGCAAAAAAATGGCTAAAAACAAAAGTATCATGTATAATTAAATTAAAATTAAAATAATTAGAGAAGGTGAAGTTATGGATGAATTTCAAATGATAAAAAGCACTCTTGCATCTATAAAAAAATATGTATCAATGAGAAGTAGCTTTCCTAATGAAAGTGATAGAAACAACGTTATAAGGAATTTTAATATTCAGTTTATAGGAAAAGAACGTAAAAAAGTTATTTCTATAGAGATTGCTAATTATTTAAAATTAGAAAATAGGATATTTAACAAATATATTGAAGAAGTTGCCAATGAACTCCACATCAAATTAGAAGGACTCCATAAGGTAAATTCTGTTACTTCGGAAGCTGATGCGTATTATATTTATCTTTGACAATAAGCAATTGATATATTTTAAGTAAACATAACTTTGATGTTTATAAATTGATAGACAGCAACGGAAATAGTAAAAACAAGGATGTGAATTTCAACTCTTCCTAATTGTTCTTACTATTTTTCAACCGTTGCTGTCTATCGCATTTCATCATTCTTTCAATCCGAATTAATTAGGGTACTTTATCGGCATATCTAGTATTTAACCATCAATACCATGACTACTATCGTAAAATCCGTCTTTTATTTTTATTCCGTTCCCTCCCATTGACGATCATTATCTAATATAGAAATCCAAACTTACGAATAGCCTCACTCGCATTAACAACACGCCGATTTGCCATTTTATATTTCTTCTTCAGAAACTTTGTTGTGACTTCTCCCCTTAGTCTCATTTCTTTCTCATAATAAATAAATAGTGATAAAATAAATATATTGGGAAAGAGAAAAAATAAAGAGGATATAACTTTGTTATTTATTAGTAAAATCTTATTCTGGGTTACTTGTGCATATAAAATTATTGTTCTAAGTTGTTTGAAAATATGGCGTAAAAAAGATTGTTTATTGGTCGTCTCATTCCTCCCATTTATCTATTTCATGATCAAGATTTGGGATGATTCAGATTCTGATCCCCTTTTTTTATCCAATTATTTAGTTGGGTTAGTGTTTTCGATAGTATTTTTTATTTGTTATTATTTGTCAAATTAAGCGAGACAAAACTTTCCATTTACGTAACTCAAAAAAACTTCTAATGGTGTTTGGTAATTTAGTGATTTTCTAGGGATATGGTTTCTTTTGGACGCAACGGATGAGATGA
>NZ_JAPMLG010000017.1:0-38648 GCF_035726925.1 Enterococcus sp. E5-37 | reverse complement strand
TATATTTTTCATATACCAATTGGTCATAAAGACCATCTTTAGAAAAAGCAGAATAATCTAAATAGTCTTTAGCAGCTTGAAGTGCATTCTCGTTCCAATCAGCGTTAATATTATCAATAGCATATTGAGCTGCATCAGCGGGGTACTTTTCATATATCAATTGATCATAAAGTCCCTGCTGAGAAAAAGCAGAATAATCTAAATAGTCTTTAGCAGCTTGAAGTGCATTTGAAGACTCAAGCGATACATCGTTAGAAGTTGATGGTTCCACTGATGAATCAGAAGAAATGGATGGATTGCTACTTTCTTCTAATGTAACTGATGAATCAGAAGAAATGGATGGATTGCTACTTTCTTCTAATGTAACTGATGAATCAGAAGAAATGGATGGATTGCTACTTTCTTCTAATGTAACTGATGTAGAAGTTGATGAGTATTGTGATTCGCTTAAACTAGAATATTCAGTATCGGAGATATTTTCCGATGTGGATGACTCGGTTTGGCTTTTAACAGTATTATCATCTCCACCACTTAATGCACCACCAACGATGAATACAACCAGAACCACAAGAATCCAAAACCAAACTCTTTTATAAAAAGGCTTTTTCTCCTTCATTACGTAAGTTTTTCCATCTTCCCCTGTAACTTTTTTCTTCCCCATTTTTTCCTCCAAAAATTAAATGATTTACTCCCACTTAATGGCAGGTAGTGATAGTCGCCAAAAATTAAATTTTTTATAAAAATTTATTTACAACATCAATAATTTGGCTTGAATAGTTATAGATATCTATTGGTTCGTTTAATTCATAAACTGTATGATTTTCATCATTCAGCTCAATTTTCATTCCGTTTGTATTAAATCGGACACGTAAAATCCATTTTCTTATATTATCATCTAACAAAATATTGAAATAACTTCTATTGTCACGATAGAATAATCGATCCAAAGGAATCTTATCTTTTAAGACTACTTTACAAATAGTATAAGCTTCTAATTCTTCAGGGGTCGTAACAATTTCACTATCTGTTTCATCTGTAGTATTAGATTCTGATTTAGTTTCATTGTCCTCAACAGTAACGGATGTCTTTAAAGCAGCACTCAGTTTATCATTTACTCTTTCAGCAATAAATTGGTTTAGCCCTTTTTTTATAATAGGTTTAAATTTTTCAACGGTTTGTTTAGTTTTCATACCATCATAAATTTCAGTAAGTAAATATTTTACGAAATCTTCAGTTGGATCATTGAGTTCAGAAGAAAGATAATTTTTTAATGAATTTAAATATTTAAGCTCAGCTGCAGAGCTCGTAATTTTGTCTACATCAAAATTATCTTTGTGAAATTTAGCTAATTCTGGGATTTGGCTGTCTTTAATTTTAGTAATATTAACAGTCAAAAATGGAGTAAGATCCATTTTATTTGGTTCATCTAAATCAGTAAAAAATTTATACTCTTCTCCGTTAGTTAGTATTCCAAATTTCGATACCGTAGTGCCAAAATATCTGAATAATTGAGAATCATGTTTTGTTAGTTGCTCATTAATTGATTTTGCTTCTATAAGTATTGTTGGCTTACCTTCAAGAACAATCGCATAATCAACTTTTTCTCCTTTTTTAATTCCAACATCTGCAGTAAATTCTGGAACGAATTCGGTAGGGTTGAATAAATCATAGCCTAATGCTGCAAAAAAGGGCATAATCAGAGAAGTTTTAGTAGCTTCTTCTGTTCCGATACTATCTTTTAATTCAACGACTCGTTTTCCTAATTGTTTTAATGTATCTTGAAATTTTTCTAACTCCATAGTTTTCCTCCGGGATTTTTTTCACTCCCACTTAGGGCAGGAAGTAGTAGCCGCCAATTAAATTAAAAATCTATACATACTTTCAGGAAGCCCATACAAATTTGTTAATTCCTCAACTTTTCTAGGGTATTGATCGTTGTCTTCTTTATAAAGAGAAACAATGAGATTAGCAGCAAAGCAATTAGCTTCGCTTTCTGATTTGCTTCTAGAATTTCTTGTAGAGACGTAATAACTTGATAATCCTTTGTGGAAAATGGCATGACCAAGCTCATGGGCGCAAATATAAAAACGCTCTTCTGATTCTTTCAATTCGTGGCTTAAGAGAATGACGGATCTCCCTAATAACTCTTGAAATTGTCCTTTCGGGTTATTCATAAATGGCACGTACTTAATTTGAATGCTCATTTGTTCACAAATGATAAAAGGATTAGTAGAATTATATTTCTGCTTTAATTTACCAGCTAGATTTATTACGTCTCTCTCCATAAAAATCACTTCTCTTTGTTTTTATCTTCTTTTCTAAATTCCCAGAACAAACCAGTTAAAATATCTTTAACACGCTGTCTCTCTTCATCTGTTAAAGTTTCACCGCCATAAGCCATATCTACGTTTGAATCAAGTATTTTATCGAGTTCAATCAAATCATCTTTATCTGCCCAATCCGGAGTTTGATTTCGACCTAATAAATAATCAGTTGTGACATTAAAATAATCAGCAAGTGCTGTTAGGGTTTCTCTGTCGGGGCTTCGTTCCCCACGTTCATAACCAGAAATTGAAACTTTAGATACATGGATAATATCACCTAATTGTTGTTGGGTTAATTTCTTACTTTTTCTTAATTCTTTTAATCTGGTTCCAAAGTCCATGTTAACACCTCGTTTCTATTATGATTTTATCGTTAACAAACGGTTAACACAAGGAATACAAAAAAAGTTAACTAATTGTGTAATTTTTTATTGACAATTAACAAATAGTTAATTAAAATATAGTTAACTTGAAGTTAACAAAAGGAGGAACTTAAATGGTGCTAAAAAATCTAGAAAAAATTAGAAAGGAAAACGGCAAAACTTTTCAAGATGTAGCTGATAAAGCTGGTCTAACTAAAGAATTTTACTGGATGATCGAGAAAGGAAAAAGAAAACTTTCCTATGAAAATGCAGTCAAAATCGCTATGGTGTTTAATAAAGAACCAGATGATATTTTTTTAGAGATATAGTTAACTAAAACGGAACTAAACTAAATGATGAGGAGATGATTCTAATGACACGACAAGAAAAAATAAACATCGTACTTGATGTTAGACCTAGACTAGTTCACATCATCAAGTGTGCTACAGATGATCAACTTGATCGTTTAGTTGAAGAAGTTCAAAAAGAGCTTGAACGTGAACTAGACGAAGCAGCTTTCGTTTGATTCTTTAAATTAATAGTATAAAAAAATTGCTCGTATTGATATACGGGCGAATAAGAATATGAGGTGTTTAAACTGTTAAAAAAATCAAGTGTTATTCGAGAATCGTTAGTCGAAGTAATTAATAAGAGTGGTGAGACCAAAAAGGAAATAGCAAGACAAATCAACGTCTCTCAACAGTCATTAAGCGATTGGACAACATTGCTTAATACGAAGCCCGTGACGTTGGAAAATGCTCAGGCGTTAACGGATCATTTTAGAGATTCAGATTTCACTCTTCAAGTGATTCATGAGTTCTTTGGTTTATTTAAATCAATAGATGGTGATGTTTATAGAAGAGATCCATCTTCATTAGACAAGTTGCAAATGATTGAATCAGATGAGCGGAAACAGAAGAAGCAAGAAGTAGAAAAAATTCTTCTTAAACAAGTAAATTACTTAACTGTTGATGATCGTCAACAAATCATTGCATATGCTTATGAATTTTTAGACGAGATCATGGTTGAAGTCACACTAATAAGTGCATTATGCGAAATACTTGGAATCGATATTCGCAAGCTTAGTGAGGAACGGCTGTCGTACTGGGTAGTACAAGGATATATGAAAGGATGATGGAAATGGAAACATTGGAAAATATTTTTCCAAAAAAAGTTGTCTTGAAGCGCAACAATAAAAGAAACATTGAAAAATTAACATACTCAGTTACTGAAGCGGCATTAGCTATAACAACAAATCCTCAAAATGTTAAAGATTTGATTGAGATGGGATACATCGGTTTTTTGAAACTCGGTGAAATTAGAATTCCTAAAACTGAAGTCGCTCGATTTTTAGAGAATCATATGAATGAAGATCTTGCTAGCGAAATTGCTAAATATAGAGAGGAGAGAAAGAAATGAAAACTGTATTTAAAATGACTGTCAAGAGCGCTTTGCTTATGAGTCTAGTAGCAATCGTACTAGCTAGCATTAATGTTAGATTTGCATTGATAGTTTGGGGAGGGGTATTTTCAGCAACGTGCACAAGAGAAAGTTTCAAAGTGCCGACACCAAAAAGACCGACCAGCGACGGCAATCGCTAATCGGCAACATATCAAAATAACTTAACTGTATTTTAGCACGAAAGGAAGGTTAAAACAATGAATGATTTTGGACAAGCACTGGATCAATATTTAACGACTCCTGTATGGGGCAACCCACATCAAGAGGAGGAAGACGATGAGTAAGTCTACTTTAGAAATGAGCCATCAAGAATGGCTTGAGGACCGTAAAAAAGGTATTGGCGGCTCTGATGTTGGAACGATTTTAGGGTTGAACAAATGGAAATCTCCTTATCAACTATGGCTAGAAAAAACAGGACAAGTAGTACTTGAAGAATCAGGAAGTGAGCCCGCTTATTGGGGTAATGTTTTAGAAGAAGTGGTTGCTAAAGAGTTTCAGGAACGTACAGGCAAAAAAGTACGCAGAAGAAACCAAGTATTTGAACATCCATTACATCCATTTTTAAGAGCAAATATTGATCGTGACGTAGTAGGGGAAAACGCCATTCTTGAATGCAAAACAGCTAACCAATTTCTTGGTAAAGAGTGGGAAGGAGAAGAAGTCCCGCTTAGCTATCTCTGCCAGGTTCAACATTATATGAATGTTTTGAACAAAGATTATTGTTATATCGCTGTGTTGATTGGCGGACAAAGATTCATTTGGAAGCGAATTGCGAGAGATCAAGAATTAATCGATACAATTACAGAACGCTTGGTTGAATTTTGGGAAACAAATGTAGTTGAAGGTATCGAGCCTGTAATTGACGGAAGTGAAGCGACTGCTGACTTCTTAAAAGAAAAATATGCAGATGTAGAAGAAAATCAAACAGCTCTACCATCACGTTTTGATGAACTTATCGAGCAAAAAAGAGAACTCAAGCGGACGAAAAAAGAAATTGAGTCAGCTATCCGTCAAGTAGACAACGAGATTATCAGCGAGCTAGGAAAACGTGAGGCAAGTATCGGCATTACACAAAGGAACATCATCAGTTGGAAACTTGTTAGTACTAAACGCATGAACACGAAGAAATTAGCAGAGAAATATCCAGATATCGCAAGTGATGAAGAAATCTATAGCATTACTGAATCTAGAAGATTGACAGAAAAGGAGATTAAATAATGGAAAGATGTACCCGCTGTGGAAGCGAATTTAGAGAAACAACCTGGAGTTATTGTACGATTTGTGGATTACCACTGAAGGAGGAAAAGAACAATGGCAACAAATGAATCGTTAAAAAACCAATTGGCAGAAAAGCCACAGAAACAAGTTGCACCAGGACAGTTAGGGCTTAAAGCTCTAATGAATACACCAACAATGAGAAAGAAATTTGAAGAAGTACTTCATGACAATGCTAATGCTTTTATGTCGAATGTTATGACTCTTGTATCTAATGACAGTTATCTTGCAGATAGTGAACCAATGTCTATCATGAGTGGTGCGTTAACTGCTGCAACATTAAATCTTGGGCTAGATAAGAATTTAGGTTATGCATATTTAGTTCCATTCAATAGTAAAAACAAGCAAACAGGAAAATGGGAAAAGAAAGCTCAATTTATGCTTGGCTATAAAGGATATATCCAATTAGCCCAACGATCAGGTAAATACAAAGCATTAAATGTGATTGAAGTTTACGAAGGAGAACTAAAAAGCTGGAACCGACTGACAGAAGAGTTTGAGTTTGATCCAAGTGGTAGAACGTCTGATGAAGTTATTGGATATGTTGGCTATTTCGAGTTACTGAATGGATTCAAAAAAACTGTCTATTGGACCAAACAAGAAATCGAAGCTCATCGGATTGCTAACAATAAAGATCGCGATAAGACAAAGTTAAGTGGTGTGTGGGCATCTGATTACAATGCAATGGCACGAAAAACTGTTTTGAGAAATCTTCTTTCTAAATGGGGAATCTTGTCCATCGAAATGCAAGAAGCCACCACATCGGATGAGAGAGTCCAAAGAGTTCAAGAAGATGGCAGCATTATTGCTGAAACAGAAGTTGAGGAAGATATTCCTGAAAGAAAAGAAGCAGAGGTTATTTCTGAAGAAAACGAAGATGTACAAACTGGATTATTTGATGCATCTAATCCGCCGTTAAACAAATAATGAGGGAGTTTTCTCCCTCAAATTACTAGAACGAAAGGAGGGACTCAATTGGATTATATCGGACAGCTTAATGCTTTCGACAATTGGCTTGAATATAACGAGCTTGGCGCTGGTCCCCAATTGCTTTGGTACAAGCTTATGGCTATAGCAAACAGAAGTGGATGGCAGAGCGAATTATCGATTGCCAATACAAGGCTACAAGCAATGACTAAAACGTCTGAAAAAACATTGATTAATAATCGAAACCAATTGATCCAAAATGGACTCCTTCAATATAAAAAGAGAGGTCGTACAAAAGCTGGAGTTTATATTCTTTCTGATCTAACTGGAAATTTTACAGTAAAAACTACAGTAGATAATACGGTAGAAAATCCCACTACTGGAAATATTCCAGTAGATAGTAAAGTAAATCCGAAAGTAAATAGGGAAGTAAATCCTTCAGTAGATTCTACAGTAAATCCTTCAGCTTATATAAACAATACAAAACAAAACAAGACAAATAAAGAAGATGATATAGGCGTGTATGAGTTCATCCAAAAAAACTGTGGGAAAGCACCTACTGGACTTTTGCAAGGAGCATTAGGACCGATGATTAAAGCTTGGGGAGCAGATATGATTCTCTTTGCTTTTAAATTAGCTTTCGAAAACAACGTTGAGATGCCAGGATTGAAAAAATACGTTGAAGCGATATTAAATTCATGGAGTAATCAAGGAATTAAGACAATGGAATCAGCAGAAAAAGCCCAAGAAGCTTTTAAAAACAAGAAAAAACAAAACTATCTTCCTAAACGTCAAAACAATGTACGGCGTGAAAAGTTGCCTGATTGGGTCAACAAACCTCAAGAAGAAAAGGCACTAGATCCCGATAAAAAAGCAGAATTAGAAGCTCGCTTTGCTGCTTATCAGGCTAAGAAGGAGGCGCTTCTTGAGAATGAATAAATATCGTAATCGAAAAACTATCCATCGAGGTATCAAGTTCGATTCTATCGCAGAAGCAGAGTACTACGATCTAGCTTTGTGGCAAGCGGAAGCGAACAGCTGGAAAGTAAAACTTCAGGAAAGATTTGAGCTGATGCCGAAATTTGAACTAGAAGGAAAGAAGTATCGCAAGATCGAGTATATTCCTGACTTCACATTTTATAAAAACGGCAAACTTGTCAAAGTCGTAGATGTCAAAGGAATGCAGACAAAAGACTTTAAGATCAAGGCAAAGTTGTTTTGTCATAAATATCAAGTTCCGTTGATTTTAGCTAAAAAATATCGGAATACGTTCAAGGAAGAGCGTTTTTAACGAGGTGGTCCATCATGACAACAGAAGAAGTGATTCAAATGCGTATTCGAAGCCTTCAGCGTGAGATTGACGATCTGGAACGAACAAAGGCAGTGATGGTCAATGAAACGGCGAGTAAGGCAATCGATTTGCACATAGAGAATTTAAGAAGGGAAATTCGTAGATTGGAGGGGTAAGTGTGGATAAGAAAATAGCAATGAAACGAATTGCTGAATTAACCAAGTCAGAATCTTGGCAGGAAGACAAAGAAATAGTTGCAGAAGTCCAAAAGCTCGGTAAATCAATGTGGACTGAAAAACCCAAACGGAAAACGCCGAGAAAAATTGCAATCTGGCATGGTGACCGAATTCTAGTAACAGGTACCGCTGAACAGTTATCTGAAATTACTGGTCTGAGCAAAAACACCATCTGGGATAGAGCTAGTAGCTTATGGATTGATTCAAAAGGACGACAATTTAGGTATGTGGAGGAGAAATAATGAAACTAAAAGACGGATTTTACGCTAGTAGTCACGGCATCGGCGGTTTGATGCTAGATATGCCGACAAAGAATCCTAAAAAACGTAAGAAACCAAAATTCAAAGTCGGTGACATGGTTCGCTGCGAAGCAGAAGGATTCATCTATCCATTTCGTGGATATGTAGAGCATCTCTATAATCACTCAGCAATCATTCGTATTGAAAACACGATGGAATGCGATAAATGGACAGCTAAAAGCAAAGAGAATTTAGCAGTGGTGAGATTGGTGGATATGGAGATTATAAAAACAGAATTATAAGTTATATAAGGAGAAATCAATATGAATGACAAATTTATCAATAAAAATGACTTAGACTCATTGTTAGTTGGATATGTGCCTAAACGCTATCTGACTCAAAAAGAAGCAGTTCATTACACGGGGACATCTGCAGGAACGATCAATGAGTGGGTAAAAAAAGGATTGAAAGTAATCATATTCGGTGAAAACAGCCGTCCAAAATATGACATCAAAGATATCGATGGGTTTATTGCTAAATATAAAGTATGAAGAATTATTGAAGTAGCTAATAGAGAATTCCTTATCAGCATAATATTGTTAATAAACATAAACAGCAAGCCATTATTAGCTCGCTGCTCGTGACAAATATGATTTGCCCCTGCCAAGGTAAGTCTATTATATCACAGGAGGCAGCTATGGAGCTAAAGGTAATTGAATTAAGCGACATTGAAAAAATGCAAGGAGAACATTGTTTAATCATTATTTCAAACGGTCAAATGAAAAGTGTCGAGCTTCCTTCGTTTGGAACAACAGTTATAGAGTCTCATTGCAATAAAGTTAAGCAAGTTAAAGAAGAAGTAAAACAACTATTTTAAATATTATCCTACCAGAAAACTGGCGGATACAAGTTAACGAGAATTTTCTTGTTGATTTGTGTCCGCCTTTTTATTTGCGAAATTGAGGAGGCTATCTATATGAATGAGTTGATTCAAGAATACAAAACTGACTTGAATATATTGAAAAAACAGCATCAAAAAATTTTAAATAAACGATATCGCGTGCCTGTTAACGAAAATGGGAGAGTGATACATAAATTAATAGATGATCGCACTCCTCAAGACATCGCAGACCAAAAAGTGATAGCAGAAGCAATATCAACAACAGAATATGCTTTATTTTGGCTAGAAACAGGGAGAGAAAAACCATTTGACGATGAACAAGCTAAGAAGATACCAAAACATAGGAGAGCCGTTAAAGTGGCAGATATCGATGTTATGAGTTATCAAGTTTACTTGCAAGAAATAGAAAAACCAGCTGAAGGGACGGTTTCCCCAAAGAAAAAAGAAATGTTGCTCCAAGTGACGGAGATAGAATCTTTATTGTCTAATAAAGAACTGACATTATTCCATCTGATCAATAAAGATCTATGCACTTATGGAGAAGCTGCTGAAAAAATGGACTTAGCTGTCGGAACAGTGAAATCTATGTCTCAGAGGATAAAAAATAAAATCGATAATTATTTTGAATATGGACACCAAATCAACCTTTTTGAGATTAGCTAAAATTTGTAAACCATTCCCACCTATAAGTGAAGGCAATTATTAGATGAGACACTCACAAATTAATTCATTCTTTTATTCCGAATAATTGTTCTTCAAAAATAAAACATGCATCGTTTTCGATGCTTCTTCTTTAACGATAGTCAGCGATAATCAATATAAAAAATGATGTGTACACAATTTTAGCAATACGTCTTTATATATTGATTGCCGCTGATTATTAATATATATTATTACATATTTTTTTTAGCATAAGTATGGGCAATATTATTTAAATCTAAATTCAAATTTTCCAAAGCTTTAACAGTTGAATATTTATTATTGGATTTATTCCCACTGCTTGAGTAGAAGGTACTATCCAATCGGTTGAAATCTAATATAAACGTTTCATGTACACTTTTTCCATAAACCGTATATGTTGAAGAAATTTGAACATTTTCTTTCCCGAAATCTGCTTCATCGATTAAACCATTTGTTATTACTTGCCCGGGATAGATTGTTGTGCCTTTTAAACTATTTAAAAATTTTTGATCTAATTCATGAAGCTTACCATCAAATTTAATATCCAAAATTTTTGTTTCTGTATTTCCATAGTTTTTTACTACAATATATTTTCCATAAAATCCGGAGGTTGTATGGTTAGCATATATAACTAGTTTTGGTGCATTCGTTTCTTTTAAAATATTTCTATTTTGAATAAGAGATGCCACTGAGATAAAAACAGCAATCAACGAAGCGATAAAACTCACAACTATTGAGGCTATTGAAATCCAATCTGACAAAGTAATTGATGAAAAGTCCATAATAAATTTCACTCCCTATAATTTATATTTTTATTATACTACACATATTTTACATAAAGGAGGCTACATAATGAGAAACTACTGGTATATATCGCTAACAAATAGGTATCCACAACCCAACACAGATGATCCAATCAGAGTGGTTCAGTCAGTCCAGATTAAAAAGAAGTACTCCATCATTGAAATGACCAGAGAAGCTACGCCAAATGAAATTGATAAATGCAAACTTCTTTATTGCGGTCATGGTTTCTATTCAGATAAACACATACAGGAAAATCTTTCAAAGTATGTGTAGATTACAAAACAAATGTTGCAAACAAGCGAGGTGGTGTCACATGTGAAGAAATACGAACTAGCTAAAGATGATTATGAAAAAGGGTTGAAGTATAAAGAAATAGCGGAAAAGTATGGTGTATCCATCAGCACAGTAAAGTCATGGAAATCCCGTTACTGGTCTCGAGAAAAGGTTGCAACCAAGAACGCAAATATTCCGAACAACAAAGGAGCGCCAGAGGACAACAAAAACGCTGTTACCCATGGCCTTTTTGCCAATTGGTTACCTTCTGAAACATTAGAAATTATGAATGAGGTTGCAACCTCTAAACCTGAGGATATATTATGGAATAATATCATGATCCAGTACACGGCTATTATCCGAGCACAGAAAATCATGTATGTTGATTATGAGGGTAGTTTGTCCAAAGAAGTTTCTAAGTGGTCCTCGAGTGATTCTGGAAGTTCAGAAGAATATGCTATTCAATATGCTTGGGACAAGCAAGCTAATTTCATGAATGCACAATCAAGGGCTATGAGCACGCTATCTAGCTTAATTAGACAATTTGTCTCTATAGCTGATGAACATGATGAACGTAGAAAGAAACTAGAATACATGGATGTACAAGTCAATTTAGCAAAAGCACAATTGAAGCAGTTAGATGATGGTTATGATTCGTCAGAAGAACAAACTGTAATTATTGATGACATTCCGTTAGTTGAAAGCGAGGCTGGTTCAAATGGCATTAATGGCCAAGAAACAAACTCAAATTAAGACTACGGACTTGGTTAACCCGCATTTTTATAAAGTATGGCGGGCAAAATGTCCTTATATTTTAATGAAAGGTGGACGTGGATCTTTTAAATCATCTGTTATCAGTTTGAAGTTAGCAACAGAAATGAAGAAGCACACACAAGCTAAGCACAAAGTAAATGTTGTCTGCATGATGAGTCAGCACAAGTATTTAAGAGATGCTGTTTATGAACAAATCAAGTGGGCACTTTCAATGTTAGGCATTTCAAAAGAATATAAGTTTCGTACTTCTCCTTTGAGAATCATTCATAAACGTACTGGCTCTAAGTTCTATTTTTATGGTGTTGATGATCCCTTAAAACTAAAATCAAATGCAATTGGCGATGTCATTGCTTTGTGGTATGAAGAAGCTGCAAACTTTGAAAGTGAGGAAGTATTTAACCAAACGAATGCTACTTTCATTCGTCAACGTTCGCAATGGGTAGATCAAGTACAAGTTTACTATTCATGGAATCCACCCAAGAATCCATATGATTGGGTTAATGAATGGGTAGAGAAATGCATACGCCTAGATGATCATTTAGTGGACCACTCGACTTATAAAGATGATGAGCTAGGTTTTACGGATCCTCAGCAATTAAAGCTGATAGAAACGTATAGAGAAAATGATGAAGATTACTATCGATGGCTTTACTTAGGCGAAGTGATTGGTCTGGGTACGCTCATCTATAACATGGATCATTTCCATCCGCTTGATGAGTTACCAGATGATGATTACATCGTTCAGATTTGCTTTTCAATCGATAGTGGACACCAAATATCAGCGACTACCTGTGGTTGCTACGCTATTACCAAAAAGAAAAATGTCATTTTATTAGATACTTATTATTATTCTCCTGAAGGAAAAGTAAATAAGAAGGCACCTGATGAGCTTTCTAAAGATTTGCATGATTTTATTGAGCGATGTCAATCTAAATACAATAAATATGCCTATAAAATCACGATTGATTCAGCAGAAGGTGCTTTAAAGAATCAATACTATAAAGATTTTGGCATAAGATTTCATGCGGTGGCCAAAGCTAAAAAAGTGGATATGATCGATTATGTACAGAACCTCCTTGCACAAGGCAGGTTTTTTTATTTGGATACAGAAGCAAATCGAATATTTATTAAAGAGCATCGTGATTATCGATGGGATGAAGATACTTTACAATCTGATGATCCAAAAGTTATCAAAGTTGGTGACCATACATGTGACCAGTTCCAATATTTTGTAAAAGATAATCTAAATGATTTAGGACTGAAATGGTAGGTGAAATCATGGGAGTAATTCAAACGATCAAAAATATGTTCAAGAGAGGAGTTGATAGTGTGAATATGAACGTTAATGGAAAAGATATAGCGAAGATCACTGATCACCCAAAAATTGGGATTGATTCGCTAGAGTACGCTCGAATAGCGGAGAACTTCAAATATTATGCTAATTTATTTCCGGATGTCAACTATAAGAGTTCATTTGGCGACAATAAAAAACGAGAATTTAAATCATTGAACGTGACTAAGACTGCTGCGAGACGATTGGCTAGTATCATTTTCAATGAAAAATGTAAAGTTACGCTGAACGATCCCACTGATAAAAAGGATGTTTCTAAAGAGATTAAAGAAGCATCTGAATTTTTGGAACAAACATTATACGACAACAATTTCTATAATTTGTTCGAATTGAATCTTGAAAAAGGAATTGCTTCCGGTGGATTTGCTATGCGTCCTTATATTGATGGAGATAAAATCAAAATCTCTTGGATCAGAGCAGATCAGTTTTATCCTTTGCGTTCTAACACAAATGAAATCAGCGAATGTGCTATTGCTACTAAATCAATTCAAACTGAAGGGGACACGAATTACTACTACACGCTCCTCGAATTTCATGAGTGGCAAGACGAAAAGTATGTTATCAGTAATGAGCTTTACAAATCTGACAACAGTAACGTTGTTGGAAAGCAAGTTCCACTGTCGATTCTATATCCTGACTTAGCTGAAACAGTTACACTAGAAGGCTTGAAGAGACCGCTTTTTGCTTACTTCAGAACGCCTGGAGCTAACAATAAATCGTTAGAGAGCCCATTAGGCGTTGGAATCGTTGATAATGCAAAAGAAATCTTAGATACCATCAATAATACTCATGACCAATTTTCTTGGGAAATACAAATGGGACAAAGACGTGTTGTAGTTCCTGCAGAGTTTCTTAAAACAGATGAAGCCCATCCGCCAATGTTTGATAGTGATCAGAACGTATTCGCTGGTGTATACGGCGCTGAGAATATAGGGGTCAAAGATATTACAACACCTATTCGTACAGTTCAATATAAGGACGCTATCAGCCATCTGATTAAAGAGTTCGAGGTGCAGGTTGGTTTGTCAGTGGGTTCGATGAACTATGCAGATGACGGTATTAAAACGGCCACTGAGATTGTTTCTAACAATTCCATGACTTATCAGACACGTTCAAGTTATTTGACTATGGTTGAAAAAGTTATCAATGAGCTTATTCATTCTATTTTTGAGCTTGCAGGATACGGAGAAATGTTTGAAAGCGAGAAACCGCTATTCTCTATTGAATATGATAGTTATTTAGTAACAGTTAGTTTTGAGGATGGTCTATTTGTCGATCGAAATAAACAATTGGAGAATGATTTGAAAGTTTTTGTCGCAGGCGCAATGCCTAAAGATCAATTCTTGAAGCGTAATTACAATTTATCAGATGAAGAAGTGAAGCTTTGGTTGGGGGATGAACCTGATACTCCTGAGAGAGACAAAACAGTGCCGAATGGTGAAAATGATAGTTTTAAAACATCTGGGGCTTTACTTAATTCCAAGGACGACAACACTATTCAGAAGGTATCTATGAATGGCGCTCAAGTAACAGCGCTTATAAATATTGTTCAGCAAGTAGCGTCTAAGCAATTGCCTAGAGATTCGGCTATATCTCTTATTACAGCATCATTTCCATTTGACGAAGAGAAAGCCAATGAAATTCTCGGTGATGAGAGTTTCGAAATTGAACCGCCCAAAGAGCAGAAGAAAAGCAATAATAATTTGAATGAAGGCGATTAGTCATGATCACACCGGATAAAATGCAGCGTGATGCGGATTCAATCACTAATATTTATTCAGAACTTGAAGATCGTATCTTTAACATAATCATCAAAGCGTTAAAACAATCTCGCTTTGAGAATGTTGAAAAAGAAGACGTTCTACTATGGCAAGCTAAGCAGCTATCTAAAATGGGCGTGCTTAACGAAAATGTTATCGATCTTTTGGCTAGTTACACAGGAGAAACACAAGAAGCAATCGAACAATTAATCAAAGGTAACGGCGTAAAAGTCGTTAATGAAATTGATCGAGAGTTAGAACGAATGGTCCATAAAAGTGTTCCTGTATCTGACGACGTAAACAAAATTCTAGACTCTTTGGTTCGTCAAACGTTCAAAGATTTAAACAACAATGTCAATCAAACGTTAATCACTACGAATTTCAACGAGAATGCTGTAATGCGAGCCTATCAGGCAATTCTTAAACAATCTACCCTAGAATCCATGACGGGTCTTAAAACGCACGAGAAAGCCATTAGAGATAACGTCTACAAAATGGTAGATATGGGGATCAAATCAGGTTTCGTTGATAAAGCTGGACGTGAATGGTCGATGGAAGCTTACTCGAGAACAGTGATTCAATCCACCTCACACAGAACGTTTAACGATCTTCGTTTGAAACGAATGGAGGACTTCGATTGTGTCACTGCATTAATGAGTAGTCATCCATCTGCTAGAAAAGCATGCGCAACGATACAAGGAGATTGGGTATTAGTTGTGCCTAAGAACAAAGCACCTGATGAATTTAAATATTTGCCCTCTATCTATGATCATGGTTATGGCGAGCCAGATGGTACCCAAGGCATTAATTGTAAGCATATCCTTTATCCCGGAAGGCCAGATATTAATACAAACAACCAACCTCAATATGACGCTGACGAAGCGCAAGAAAATGCTGAAATACAACAAAAGCAACGCAAACTTGAGCGTGATATTCGTTACCAGAAGAAGCGAATGAATGCGGCGTTAGAATTGGAAGATCCCGAAACTGTCCAGATGTGCAAACAAGTGATTGCTAACAAACAGAAACAGTTAAGGGAGCTTATCAACGAACATGAGTTCTTAGTTCGTGATTACAGTAGAGAACAAGTACAAAGTTAATAGTTTTAGGCTTAGCAATCGCTAGTCTTTTTATTTTGCCCCGAATACGGCGTTAAACTGTTCAATCCATCGAGGGCGTAGCCTCGTTAAACAACGAAAGGATGAATGAAATGAAACGTGAAGAACTGAAAGAACTTGGCTTAACTGATGAACAGATTGGATCAATTATGGCTTTGCATGGTGTGACTGTGAACGAGTTGAATAGTCGGGTGTCTACCGCGGAACAACAGGCCACTCAATATCAAGAACAGTTAGAGAAAAACCAAAATGAGCTGAATGATTTCAAAGCAAATGCTAAAGGAAACGAAGATCTTACTAAGCAGTTAGAGGATTTACAATCTAGGTTCGATGAAATCAAGACGAGTTCTGAACAACAAATTGCTGATCTTAAAAAATCATCAGCGATTGACTTAGCTCTAACACAAGCCGGGGCTAAAAACATTAAGGCTGCTAAAGCCTTGCTAGACAGCGAATCATTGGAACTGACAGACGAGGGATTAAAAGGATTAGATGAACAACTGGCCGCACTCAAAGAGAGCGACGGTTATTTATTTGGCTCAAATGAACCTGTTCCGCCCAATCCAGAAGGTAAAAAAGCTACTTTCGGGGGCAATCCAAGTTCTGGCCAGAATGTAGAAGAAGATGTGTTCGCTAAAGCATTAGGAGTTTTACCAAACAAAAATTAAATTTGGAGGGAATAAAATATGGCAATTAATTACATTACAAAAGACAATGGGATTTTCGATCAGAAGATCACTCAAGGATTGTTAACGACGATCTTAGGTATTCCACAAGTTGAATTTGTGAACGGTGGTAAATCATTTACATTAACGACTATTTCAACTTCTGGTTTAAAACACCATACACGCAACAAGGGATTCAACAGCGGTACTTATGGAAATGACAAAAAAGTTTACACAATGGGTCAAGATCGAGACGTTGAATTTTACATCGATAAACAAGACGTTGATGAAACGAATCAAGACTTAGCTGTAGCTAAAATTTCAAATGTATTTATCACTGAACACGTTCAACCAGAAATCGATGCTTACCGTTTCTCTACTTTAGCTTTAGGAGCAGGCAAGACTAAGGAAGAAACAATTACTGAAAAGAATGCTTATTCAGCCATTAAAGCTGCAATTTTACCAGCTCGTAAATTTGGACCACAAAATTTAGTAGCGTTTGTATCAACGACCGTAATGGATGCATTAGAACGTTCTTCAGAATTTACTCGTAATATCACTAATCAAAATGTTGGGCAAACGGCACTAGAATCTCGGGTAACTTCTCTTGATGGTGTGTTATTGGTCGAAGTTTGGGACGATACTCGTTTCAAAACTAAGTTCGATTTCACTGATGGCTACGCTGCTGCCGCTGATGCACAAGACATCAATATCTTAGTTGTCGCTAAACAAGCAGTTATCCCCGTGGTTAAAGAAAACACTGTCTTCTTGTTTGCACCGGGCGAACATTCACAAGGTGATGGCTACTTATATCAAAACCGCTTATACCACGACTGCTTTATCAAAGAACAACAAAAAGAAGGTGTATCTGTCTCTTTGGCCCCAAAAGCTTAGCCCCATCCGGCGTAACTTTGAATAAAACAACAGCTACGCTAACGGTGGGAGCAACAGAAACATTGTCTGCTACTGTATCACCAGAAACGGCAACTGATAAATCAGTCAAATTTACCTCTAGCGATGAAACAATTGCAACAGTAACGCCAGTGCAAGGAAAGGTTACTGCTATTAAAGTAGGAGCTACGACGGTCACAGCGACAACCGTAAATGGTAAAACTGCTACGTGTGAAGTCACGGTAACCGCAGCAAGCGAAGGATAGCTACTAAACTATCCTTTTTAATTGAAAGGAGGCAGTTATGAGCTATCTTACGCACGATGAATATTTAAAATCAGGATTCAACAAAGTATCAGTTTCGGAGTTTGATGACTTAGAAAAATGTGCTGCACGTCAGCTTAATCGAGTGACAGGCGATTTTTACATGAGACATTCTTTAGCTGATGACACGTTCAAATATCGAGTGGATAAGTTCAAAATCGCAATGGCTGTCCAAATTGAATATTTGAAGTCAGTTGGAGTTACTTCGTTATCAGACTTACTAAATGCTTCCCCTTCAAGTGTCAGCGTTGGTCGTATGCGTATTGAATCTGGAAGCACGAATGCAGCAACAGTTGGCAGAACGATGGTTGCAACAGAGGCTTATAACGAATTGATTTATACAGGGCTTCTTTACAAAGGAGTTGATTATAGATGATTCCATTAATACCAAAGGAGTACTGCAATCAATCTATTGTGCTGCGTCTAATACAAGGAAAAGACAAATGGCAGAAGCCTATTTTTTCCGATCCAATTACGATTAAAAATATGATCTTTCAACCGCAGACAGTATATAGTGGTACGAATAACAATAGGCAAGTGGTAGCGAATGCTATCGCTTTTTTATTTGGTGGTGTTTCTGATCCAATGCCAACAATCAGTAAGAATAACGTTGGTTCAGAGATTGATTTCGAAGGCGAAACATACACTATCACTACTATCGTTGATAACCGTAACCCTTTCAGCAATGAAGTTTACTCGTACGAGTTGGAGGTGCTGTAATGCTCCATGTTAAGGTTGAAAAAAATGGCGTCGATCGTAAGTTGTCAGTGATGAACATCAATTCAGCACTGTACTATATGACTGCTCAGATGCATCCAGACATGAACCTATATGCGCCAAAACGGCAAGGACGTTTAAGAGACAAATCATTTGTTAACAAGAACCGAATCACATATACCGTTCCTTACGCTAAACCTCAATTTAGAGGGATCGTCAATGGTAGTAGAGTTAAGAATTATACAACGCCAGGGACAAGCCGACGTTGGGACCTCAGAGCAAAAGCTAATCATATGGATAGTTGGCGTAGGGCATTTATCAAAGGAGGAAACTTGTAATGGATTTATGGGAACGATTATCTGACTCGATAGATTCTATTCAAGGCCTTCCAATGCCATGCTCGATGGGATTTCTAAACGGTGAAGATACACTTTGCGTTTATTCTATGCCGGGTAGCCGAACAGTAGAAGAATACTTTGACGGTACGAAAGAGCGTGAAATGCTTTACGAAGTAGGATTTAATACAAAAGATCAAGAAAAAGCCAACAAAACATTATGGCTTATATCAAATCATTTAGACGAGCTTTCAACTCTAGCATCAGAGGATGGGAGTTTCGTCTTTTTAGGTATCGAAATAAGCGAGACACCTTTTGTAAGCGAACAGGACACTCAAGGGAACTCAACTTATTTATTAGGTATCAAAATCACCATTCATCAATTCAAAAATTAGGAGGAAATTTAAATGGCAGAAAATAGTAAAGAATTTTTACTAAACTTTAAAAACAAATTGGAAATCGATACTTCAGGAAGTACAGATTTAGATCAAATCGCATCGGCTAAATTCGCACCATTAGCAGCAGGGATCACAACTATTACTCCAGCTGCAGCGGACACTACAGATGCATCCCCTTACTACGATGGAGAAGGATTCACTGATTCCACTGTAACTGGTAAAAATATCACGTTCCAAGTTGCGGGACACCGTGTATTTGGAGATCCAGCTCAAGATTATGTAGCGTCTAAATTCTTGTCAATCGGAGATGAATTACGCACGTTAGCACAATGGACTGATGCCAAAGGGAATAAGATTCAAGCTGTTGTTACACTGACTTCTATTGTACCGTTTGGCGGTGCAGCCAATGCTAAACAAACCTTCAGCTTCACAATGGCATTCAATGGGAAACCTAAAATGGTGAAAGCGGGGGAGTAATTAGCCCTACCAGTGTAGCGTTGAATAAAACGACGACTTCACTTGTGGTTGGGGCAAACGAAACCTTAACAGCTACCGTTTTACCGGCAGACGCAACAGATAAAACAGTGACATGGAAATCAAGCGATGCAACTATTGCAGGTGTTGATTCAACAGGGAAAGTTTCAGGAGTTAAAGCTGGAACTGCAGATATCACAGTGACTACTAAAGATGGTAGCAAGACTGCTAAATGCACAGTAACCGTTACAGCTGCATAAAAAAAGATTGAGAATGTATAACTAGAGGCTATGAAGCCTCTGGTTATTAGGAGGAAAACGAATGGCTATTAACAATATTATCGACTTAGATGCTAAATTATCGCTAACAAAATCTATGAAAATCGCAGGGAAAGTATATGAAGTTCAAATTTCAGATGAAATTGACAAAACTTTAACCGATTTAACGACTATTGATATTCCAGATCAATTAAAAAATATGACTTCAAAACTTGAAAAAATGGATGAAGATGATAATGGAGCTAAAGAATTCAAAGAATTTACTCAATCTGAAATGGATGAATTAAAAGATAAAGCTGTAACTACTCTAGATGTGATTCTTGGGAGTGGTGAAGGTAATCGCGTTTATAATTTTTACAACAAAAGTACAAAAGCCCTTTTCACAATTATTGGATTGCTTGAAAAAGAGTTGGGGGAAGTTGTTTCTGAACGTAGTAAAACAGCAAAAAAACATTACAAAAATAATCGTAAGAAGTGATTAGATGTTTGATCTAACGAGAAAACCAGAAACAACAGTGATTATTTCAGGTAATGAGTATCAAATTGATTTGTCTTTTGACACTGTTATTCGATTCTATGAACTAATTGACGATAAAAATTTGGAGTCTATAGAAAAAATAATTCTTGGGTTCAAATTGTTTTATATCGATTCAAAAAAAGCAGAAGATACATTCACTTTTGAAGAAATGCAACAAGCTATTAACGACATAGTTGACTATATTCAATCGAATCCATATGGAAGCATTGGAAGTGAAGGAGAATCGACTGGTCAGGATTCAAATATGAATTATTCGTATTCTCAAGACGCTGGAGCTATTTATTCTTCGTTTATGGCAGATTACAAAATCGATTTGTTAAATGAGCAAGGTTCAATGCATTATCTAACTTTCAAAGCGTTGATGTCTGGTTTAAGCGAAGACACTCAATTTCAGCGGATACTAGCGATTCGGTCAAGAAACATAGCTGGTTTAGAAGGCGAAGAACTAAATAGCTTATTAGAACTGAAAAATTATTATGCTCTTGATTCTGAAAAAACAGTTAACAGTCTTGATGATCAACTAGGCGATATGTTTTCTATGTTAGCAGCACAAGCCAAATCATAAGGAGGTGAGTGTTTGAGCGCAGATGCAACAATAAATATTGATGTGATGCTGTCGAATTTACCTAAATTTAAAACAGACGTTAGTTTTGTTGATGACGTATTAACAAAATTGGGAATGAATACAGGATCAAAAATTGATGATTCATTTAAAGCCGAGACAGCAAAAGTTACAACAATTGCCAAATCAACAAAAAAAGATGTCGATCAAACTTTTGATAAACCAGTTAAGTTCACAATCAAGGCTGATAATTCGGATGCTGAAAAAGATGTCAAAGAGACAAAGGCTTTTTTAAAAGGCATACCGAAAAGCAAAATAACTGAACTGAAGGTGGATAATGACGGAGCATCACTGAAAATAAAAGCTACAAAAGAGGGTATAAGCAAGATACCTAGCAGGAAAGAAACAATACTTAACGCAGATGCTTCACAAGCAAAAACAGAAACAAAAGACCTCGGTGATACTGCTGAAAAAACCGAATCTAAGTTTATCAGCTTGAAAGATAAACTATCTATTGGTGCGATTGCTGGTGTCTCTTCACAAGCACTGCAGATTTTAACAGGTAGTTTTTCAGATTTAATCGGTGAAACTACTCAATCATCTGACGCAATGGATAAATTCAAATCTACGATGCAGTTTGCTGGCTTTACAGAAAAAGAAACAAAAGAAGCTGCTAAATTTGTAAAAAAATATGCAGATGACACAGTATATGAATTGTCCGATATCTCGAATACTACAGCACAACTAGCAGCAAATGGTATTGGGAATTATCAAGAGTTAACAGAAGCAGCAGGGAACTTAAACGCTGTAGCAGGTGGTAATGCTGAAACATTTAAATCAGTAGCAATGATGCTTACCCAAACGGCTGGTGCAGGGAAACTAACTACAGAAAACTGGAATCAAATGGCTGATGCCATTCCCGGTGCATCAGGTAAAATGCAAGAAGCGATGAAAAACAACGGTGCTTTCACTGGAAACTTTCGTGACGCGATGGAAGAAGGTCAAATATCAGCTGAAGAATTTAGTAAAGCGATTGTTGACTTAGGTATGACTGATGTAGCTGAAGAAGCTGCAAAGTCTACTAAGACTTTTGAGGGCGCAATGGGTAACCTCCAAGCGAATATCGTTACTAAAATGAATGAGATCGTTGATGGCATCGGTAAAGATAAGCTTACAGATATTATCAGCTTCATATCAGACAATACTACTAAACTATTTGATTCTATTTTGAAAGGCATAGATTATTTAAACGATAATCAGGATAAATTATCGAGTATCTTTGATAATTTGAAAAAGATTTCTAAAATATTTTTCGGTGCTGCATGGGATGCGGTTCTTGATATTATAAAAAAACTCACTGGTAATTTTAGTTTACTTTCAAAAGAAACTGGCAAAACGAAAGACCCCTTACAACGATTTGATGATGTCTTAAGTGCTTTGTCAAAACATGAAAAGGGAATAGCACTTCTAGGTAAAGCATTAGCTACTTTATTTATTGCTAAAAAAATCGTTGGTGTGGTCTCGGCTTTTGGGAAACTGCTTGATATATTCGGCGGAACCGCATTACTTTCTAGTCCAATTTTTCTTATACCTGCAGCAATTGCAGGAATTGGATTTGCGTTTTATAAAGCATATAAGACAAGCAAGCCATTTCGTGAGTTTATAGATGGGATTGTCGATGCAGTAAAAAACTTTGTAGAGGTATCATTAAAGAAAATCAAATCATTTTTTAAAAATGTTACAGAAGGATTTGTTGAATTTAAGGATTCAGTTACGGATAAAGTGACTAGTATCAAAAAAAACATCAAGAAAGTTTTTAACTCCGTTATTGATTTTTTTAAAGAGGATTGGAAAGAAGTATTAACATTCATTCTAAATCCAATTGCTGGTGTAGTTGCTCTATTGTACAAACACAATAAGAAGTTTAAAAAGTGGGTAGATGATCTACTTGATACTATTAAAGATGGATTGAAAGCTTTTAAAAAGAAAGTTCTTGATCCACCATACGATGCAATTACAGATTTGATTGATAAAATAGCTAAAACTTTTTCAAAATGGATGGGCAAAATAGAAAAAGCTCTTGAAAAAGCGGGTAAGAAACTTGGGAAAGCTACAGAGGTAATTTTTTGGCTTATCTATGGGCCAATACGGTTATTAGGTAGAAAAATAAAAAAAGGTTTCGATGAAGTTGCTGAATGGATAGAAGATAAACTTGAAAAAGCAGGGAAAGCAGTTGGGAAGGTTGTCGATAAAATCTCTTCAACAATAAAAAAAATCTTTAATTCTTTATCAAAATCAGTAAAAAAATCAATGGAATTATTTACTGAATATGTTATTGAGCCTGTGGATTCAGTTCGAAAAAAAGTCGTTAAAACAATTAGTAACTTAGTAGATAAAGTGGTCGATTTCTTTGTTGATTTAGTCAATATTACAAAGCACAAATGGAGAGAAATAAAATCCTCGATGGAGAAACCGGTTGATGATGCTAAAGAAAACGTATCTAAGACTATCAGTAGATTAAAAGAAAAAATAGCGGAAATATTTGAACGTATCCAATCAGTAACTAAGAGTGCGTGGAATACAATTAAACGCTATACAATTGAACCGATAGAGGATGCCTATGAAAAGGTAGTAAAAAAAGTTGGAGAGATTTACTCTGGTGTATCAAAATATTGGAATGATCTAAAGGACAAAACCAAAGAAAAATTCGATGAAATCGTTGATTATGTTAAAAAAGTTCCTGGTCGAATTGGTGATGCTTTTAGAGATGGAAAAGAAGCAATCGGTGATGGTGTTAAAGCCGCAGCACAATACATGATAGATATTTTGAAAAAAGGTGTGAATGGTGTAATTGGTGGTATCAATTGGGTTTTAGAAAAAGTTGATGCACCAGATTCAGTTCGAATTGACGAATGGAAACCTAAGGATGTTGCAAAATTTGCTACAGGTGGTATTCACCAAGGTGGATTGATGCTTGTTAACGATGGCGAAGGAGAAGAACTAGTCCGACATCCTGATGGAAGAATGGAAATTCCAAAAGGGAAAAATGTTTTGATGCATGCAGAAGCTGGTACTCAAGTATTGAATCATAGCCAAACAAAATCGTTTGCTGAAGCTTTTGGTATTCCAATGTACGCAAAAGGTAACGTAAGTAATCTAGGTGATTTCTTCAAGTCTGCATGGAACGGAATAAAAGACATTGGTTCTGATATTTTAGATGCAGTTCAACATCCAGTGGAGTTTGTCAAAAAAGCTATTTCAGAACATGTGAATTTTGATGCTACTCATCCAGTATTTGATATTGCTACAGGCGGTGTCAAGAAAGTAACAAATGGCGTTATGGATTGGATCAAAGATAAAATAGCAAGTTTTGGTTCTATTGGTGGAAGTTTTGACGGGGCGATGGCTGACAATGTCTATAAATATTTAGTAGATATTGCAAATCAAACAGTAAGTAAATTTGGCATGAGTGGTATCACTTCGGGTTATCGACCAGGAGACCCTTATTACCACGGAAAACACCAAGCGATTGATATTGCTTATCCTGCTGGAATGAATGGTTCAAGTAAGTATTTCGATCCTGCGAACTGGGTGTTTGAACATTTTGCTGATAAGGTTGGCTATGTTATTACTCAAGGTAAAGTTCGAGATAGGACAGGTCAATCAGGGCAACCTGCTACAGGAAATTGGGAGACATGGCCAGATAACGATCACTACGACCATTTGCATATTACAGGTAAGCTTGGCTCTGGTGATATTTATAAAGCAGGCGAAGGTGGCGGAAAAGGTTCGCCTACAGGTTCTGGCGTTGCAAGGTGGACTAGCCAATTAAAAGAAGCCTTGCGAATGAATGGATTACCAACCACTGCTTCGTATGTCAATGCTTGGTTAAGGCAAATCGAAACTGAATCAGGAGGCAATGAGCGTGCTGTTCAGCCTGGAATAGACCCAGATGGTGATGGCTCTGGTCCAGCAATGGGACTAATACAAGCTAAGAAAGGAACATTTTTAGCAAATGCGTTTCCTGGCCACGGAAATATTTTTAATGGTTTTGATAGCATGCTTGCTGGTATTAGATATGCACTGAAAAGATATGGTCCTGATATGCTCGCAGTCATTGGTCATGGTCATGGTTACTCAAATGGGGGAGAAGTATTTGGACCAGAGTTAGCTATGTTTGGTGAAGACCCTGCTTATCCATATGAAATCAACATCAATCCTGCAAAACCAAGTGCAGATATGCTGATTCAAAAAGCGATTGTTGCAAGAGAGAGATACAAACCAGCCGTACAAACAAATCAAGCAGTTTATTCAAATCAACATCCAAGTGGCGGAAATGAGCACAAAACGATGAGTAAAAAAGATATTGAAACAATCGTTCAAGCGTTAAATGAAAGACCAATGCGTGTCGAAAGTATTCTAGACGGTAAGAAAGTCAGCAAAAGTGTAGATGAATATACTGGTTCATCATTAGCAAGAAAACTATATATGAGAGGAAAGAATTTCAATGGATGATAAAACATCAGTATTTCTCCAATTTAGTACAGGTAAATTTGACTTACTAGCAAATTACCGAATAAAAATCATTGATATAAAAATTGGGATGCCAGTACCTAAAAATGAATTTTCTTCTTATGCAGGTTCAGTAGGAAAAAAGCTGCTGACACACTCATTTGATTCTTTTCCTATTACTTTTGAATTTGATTATTTTGCAGACAATCTAAATGATCTTATTTTGACTGAAACAGAATTGAGAGAACTATTTAATAAAGAAGCTGAATACTACTTTATCTATACGAAAGAACCTGGTAAAAGATACCCAGTGATTGTTGAGAGTATGACTGTAACCAAAAAGGCATATTTTAAAGGAAATTGTGTTGTATCATTTTCCGCCTATAAAGGATATTCTGAATCGATTGCGACGACTTTATCTGATTTCAGTTTGGATGAGGATTGGCAGTTTTCTCAAAGTCTAGTTTCTGAAGATTTTAGTTATACACACAATACTAGTTTCTTTAAGATTTTTAATGCTGGCAGTTTTGAAATTGATCCGAGAGAGTCAGATTTACGTATTACCCTCGAAGGAGAATCAGAAGGAAATGTGACTATTTTCAATAAGACCACAGGCGATCGTTTCATTTATTATCCTTCTCTCTCAACTAATTTAGGGCAGACGTTAGTTTTGGATGGCGTATACCCAAAATTGAATGGTGTAAGTTGTGGTATTGATACAAACCATGGACTAATCACTTTAGCTGAAGGGGTCAATGAAATCGAAATTCAAAATATTACTAGAGTGAAATCTTCTTGGGATTTCCGTTTCTTGTATAAGTAGGTGATACTTTGAAAAACATATTAATACGTAATTATGAAGAAACGAAAGAGGAAATCCTTATTAACTACGATAAGGATTCTTTTTCTGTCTCGTGGCAACAAAATGAAACGTGGGAGTTATCTGTGACTGTACCAGAAACAAAAAGGAATCAAATAACCTTTGATTTAATTGACTATGAAAACTATGTTGTTTTTGATGGTCAGCAGTATTCAATCAAGCAGATGAGACCATATGCTTCTGGTAGCCAAATCTATAAAGATGTAGTAGCAACTCATGTCTATTACACTATTCAAGATGGATGGCAATATGACACCATATCTGGAACAAAATCAATCAATGATCTTCTGACTCATATTTTTAAAGCTGGAAACCGAGGATTTAGTTGGGAAGTTGTAGATCCCAATAATGTATTTTTAAAAAAGGAGCAGGAGAATTTTGGAAATGATAATTATTTAAATCTTATTAATGAAATTTTGGAAGATTACGGTGCAGTTGTGATACCAAACAATAAGCATTTAGTATTTTACCCCATTTCAGATTATGGAAATATAACTGAGCAACAAATCCGATATAAATATAATACGGATGAAGTGTCGTTTGATATTGATACTTATGCTTTGAAAACACAAATTAAAGGATTTGGTAAGAAAAAAGAAGATGACTCATATTATTTTAATCCAGTTACTTATACCAGTCCCGAATCACAGAAATGGGGAATCAGGATACAAGACCCAATAGAAGACGAACGTTACACTATTCAAAATAATATGATTAAATATCTAAAACAACAGTTACACGACTATCCAGATGTTTCAGGATCCGTAACACTAAAATGGGCCGTATCTCTTAACAAAGGGGATAAGGTCCTTTTTGTTTATGAACCTTTGAATATAAGTACCTACATTCAAGTTGTGGGAATTACTGATTATCCAGCTATCCCTAATAAAGCGCCAGAGATTGTATTATCAAATACCAAGAAAACAATCACTTCAATACTGGCAAATCTTGCTAAGAAAGGACTGATGTAGATGGGGCTTGTTAAACTAATATCAAATAATATCGCTTTAAAATGGAAAGAAACATTCAATAAAAACGTTGATTATCTGAACAATCTTGAAAAGAAACTGTCTGATCAAGACAAATCAACGAACAGTCGTATTGATAATCTCGTGCTTCATTCAGGCGGTGATTCTCCTAACGAAGTGGTGGATGCACGTGTAAATAATAAGGGAGAAATCTTTGATACATTACACGGCAGATTATTAGAACATGAAAACCTGTCGGACGAACAAATTAGCGAACTGAATACAAACATGGATAGTCAAAAAGAGCAAGTTCGACAATTGAACAAGTCTGTCCAACAGATTATTGGTGGGTATAGTGAGCCAATAAATATGTACGTTTCGAAAAACGGAAGTGACCAAACTGGTGATGGCACAGAAGAAAAACCCTATGCTACTATCCAAACGGCTGTGAATACCATTCCGTTGATAACTGCTGCTCCGATCACTATTTGGATTGATGATGGTGCTTATTTGGAAGACGTGGTAATTAATGGGCTGTCTTATCGTTCCTTAATGATTAAACCAATAAATGATATAAGTAGTATAAACCCCTTAACTTCGGATTTGCCAGTAAGAGTAAGGAGTTTAGCGACAACCACGTGTGTAGGTTACACACAGATTTCTGGTATCCAAATAGTTGATACTGTAAACGCTCCGATAGATCCAAGTGGTAACCGCTACGGAATCATGAACGAGCAATCTGGCTATATGGCGATAAATAAATGTAAATTTTCTGAGAATACAAAATCTTTGGGATACAATGCAATTTATGTTGGTGGCGTATCGAAATTAAACATGTATGGTAATACTACATTTATTAATCAAGATGTCGCTTTGCGTGTAAGGCTTATGTCAGAAGCATTAGCAGGTCTAACTGGTTCAGGAAATAACATCGGTATTAAATGTGAAGATGCTACAGTTAGAGGTACGGCTTCCACAGCATTTGCAACTACACCAACAAGCATCAGTGGCAATGGGCTAATTATATCCAAAGGACAGGTGTTGAACTAATGGTCTATAAAATAAATGAATCGATCATTGTGATTCAAGCAGAAGCAACTAAGCCTAATGATACGAATGTTGTTTTTTGGTCGCATGATCGAGGAACAGCTAAGCTTCGAATGAAGTTAGTAAGAAAAAACGGAATTCCTCAGAGCCTACCAGAAGGAACTACGGTTCCGATTCGCTTGATGTTTAAATCTGCAACGGCAGAAGGGGGTTATGGAAAACATGATTATCTTGCCACCATTGAAGATCGTGTGAATGGCATTGTTTCTATCGTATTAGAAGATAATATTTTAGGATATGTCGGAAAAGTAGAAGGTAGCGTATATATTGATTTCCCAGACGACCGCTCGTTAGATACAGCTGGTCGTTTTACTTTTGACATCAAACGCAGTCAAATCGATGACAGCACGCCAGAACTAAAAGATTATTATTTCAATGGTTTTAGCCAGACAATCGATAAAATCGAAAAAATTCTAGCTGATGGAAAGCAAGAGATTGAACAGAAAATTGCGGAATCCGAAACGCAGATTGATGCGAAAGTAAAAGACACAAACGACAAAATCACGAAAGCCAATCAAGATGTCGCAACTCTCAATACTAATATTGATAAAGCGAATGATCGTATTGATCAAACCAATCAGCAAATCAGCGATCTAGGCAAGCTGAAGAAAATGTACAGTAACAGCATCGACTTCGGGGGCTATGATTATAGCGGTAACCCGAATTTAATGAGAATAGTGAAAGCTTCTGATTTTCATCTAGAAGGTGATACTGTTGTAACAGATGTTTCTACTAATGCTATATATGTAATGTCGAAAGGTGCTGAACGACTCAACACATTTACTTCAAATAACACACCTAGTTTAATTAGTGGTAAAACGTATACCATAAGTGCAAAAGTTAAAGTAGACGAAGGTACAACTGGAGATATTGATAAGATAAGGATAGCCTATAGAAAAACTACGAACGGAACTATTTTATTATCTACTACTGCTTATGAGATTGAAGTAGGTAAAGAAATAACGGTAAAGGCTACAGGTGTAGTAAATTATGAAATCACAGATTTATCAAGATTTTATTTAACTATTGATCTTGAAGGGTATAGTAGTCGGATAAACGGTGGGGTAATTATTAGCGATATTAAGATTGAAGAAGGGTCAAAAGCCACACCGTACCAGCCAAATTTACTCGATGCGCCGTATTATTTGAGTAAGATTCCACTGGGAGAGAATATTCTTAAACCAGCTTCTTTCCCAATTAATACTACAGAATATATGGCGGCTAATTTTACTCCTAATGAACCATACGTACAGGGACAAAAGTATAATTTTACAATGAAGGCGAGCAAACCATCTACACAGACGTTTGGAATTTATTTACGAGCTGGATCTTTACCTGTCGGTAATATGGTTCCTGTAGAAGGTTTGGCAGACGTATGGCAACTTACTTTCGAAATAACACAAAGTCACATTGATGGTAGTGCAAATGCATTGAATGTATTTCAAGCGCCACAATCGACGAAAGGAACAGTAAATATTGAATGGGCAAAACTAGAAAAAGGCGACACACGAACCCCGAATATTAGTCAGTTTAAATACTTCGGTGAAGGCTTGAAAGACAGCAACAATCCCAATAATTATAGTTGGGATGTCACACCTGAATATACTGAAAAAGGCTTGAATGATTCTGTGAGCTTAACTGAGCCACAATCTGTAGATGGAACTAAGAACTTTTTAGAAACCCCTCTAGTTAATGGGAAAAATGTACTGGTAGAAGAAAAACCGTTGCCTTATGAAGCGTGGCATTCAACAGGAACTGAACAAACTGGTATTTCTAATAAAGCTCGGTTAATTATTGGACCAGTAGCAACTACCATTGGAGCAAAGTTGAATCGATTTATGAAGGAGAATCCGTTGACTTGGAATTCTGGAAATTGGCAAGCAACAGCTAATCGAGATTGTACTTTGTTAGTTGAAGGGTTAGTTAGATATCAGTTTGGCGGATCAACAGCTGGCCAGTATGGTTATATTACTTTTTATAAAGACGATGCCCAAACTAGTTCTATTGGTTTCGCAGGTGGTGTTGGTATAAATGGAACTGCATTGCAATGGAAGCATGGGCTTCACTTTAGTAGAATTTTCGAGTTGAAAAAAGGAGAGTACTTCAATATCACTTTTGAAACTCAGGATGGTAAGAAGTTAGATTTTTCTCAAATAAACACGCTGCACATTATGGAAATAGAATCTTAGATTAAAGGAGTGAAATAAATGAAAAACATTTGGAAATACGGGCGTACTGGCGGAGAGTACGCAGGAAAAGTATTGGACGACATGCTTGTATCCGTTCCTTACACAGATCAGCCTCCACTTGAAGGAATTCGTGCTGATGGCGAACCGTTAACAATCGACGATCAAATGTTTGATCCTAAATTGAATCAATGGATTATTTTAGCGAACGCGTTAGATCACAACGATTTAAACAATCTCAAAGCGATGTACGAGGCTCTGGGACATGAAAACGACAATCTAAAACAGCTCAACGCCAAACTCATGCTAAACAATGTAGCAATTAAACAGGAAAATACTGCATTGAAAGAAAAAGCGGATAGTTTAGCACAAATCAATTCAAAAATGATGCTTGCTTCGTTCCAAAATAGCAAAGACATTTCAGAAATTAAAGAGCAACTAAATCCAGCTTCAAAGGGAGGTGAGTAGTATGTTTAGTTTTAGCGATGTGAAAATGATGTATGATTGGGGCTGTTTTACTGACGATCAAGTTCGACTATTCGTTCCACTATGCATTACAGACGAAGAAGCAGATAAAATCATTAATAAAGATAAGAGCGCATCTTAAGTGATGCGTTTTTATTTAAGGTAAAGGAGTTGTCACATGATTAATTTAGGAGAATGGGGAACAATCGCAGGATCAATTACTGCGATTATTTCTTTGATTTTATTAGTAATAAAACCAATTACTGCATCTTTCTCGAAGATTACTGAAACTCTTTCAAAAGTAAGTCACAATTTAGATTTGCTGACTAAAGATTTAGAATCGAGCAAATCAGATCGATTGATGATTCATGAAGAACTAAAGAAACACGATGAAAGATTAGATACACATGCAGAAAAATTGGTAGAACACACACAACAAATTAAAACTTTATTTAGAGAAAGATCTCGGTAAAAAAGAAAGGAGTTAAGAAGAAATGATTTTACCCGATAAGTATTATCAAGTCATTAAATGGACAGTTTTAACAGTTTTACCAGCTACATCTGTATTAGTTGCAACACTAGGCAAAGCGTATGGATGGAATGGAACAGATATGACAGTGCTGACTATCAATGCAGCAGCAACATTTTTAGGCGTTATCACTGGTGTGTCGGCTTATAATTTGAAAAAATAGGAGGAAACAAATGAAAAAGAAAATTACTATTACTGTGATGAGCCTATTAACGGCTCTTTTTTTATTGCCAATTAATGGGTTTGCCTATACGATTAACAATGAATTTAATTTGGGCCCAAACGAAGGTAGCTCACAAGTAGCAAATAATCAGTACATTTTACTGCATGAAACGGCTAATGAAACAGCAACAGGGCGCAATGAAGCGCAGTATATGCAACGTTCATGGACTAGTGCTTATACTGCTTATATTGTGGGAGACGGTGGAATTGTTTACCAAGTTGGACAACCTGGTTATGTACAGTACGGTGCTGGTTCGTATGCTAATGCTAACAGTCCCGTGCAGATTGAGTTACAACACACACATGATAAAGCGACGTTTGAGAAAAACTACAAGGCATACGTTGAATTGGCTAGAGATTCAGCAATAAAATATGGTATTCCACTAACATTGGACACGCCTTATAACCAACCAGGAATCAAATCGCATTTATGGGTAACGCAAAATATTTGGGGCGATCATACAGATCCTTACGGTTATCTTTCTGAAATGGGCGTAAGTAAAGAAAAATTAGCATATGATTTAGCTCATGGATTTACCGATGAAAATCCAACTACTTCAGATGATAAACCAGTAATTGATCCAACTCGAGCAGGTGCTGCAAATTCTACGCTGACAGATGGAACAAATTACGCCCACATTGATCAGTTCGGAGAAATCGAAAACGCAAACTTGCATGTAGCTGGATGGCATATTGCTAACTATAAATACGAGTATATCTTCATTATGGATTACAATACTGGGAAAGAATTAGCTCGAGTAAGAGCTGATGGAATTTATAGACCAGATGTAAACCAAGCTTATAATACTTCTGGAAATGTTGGTTATCATGTATCTTTCAATATGCGTAATTTTCCTAATAAGAAAGTCTATGTAATGATGCGGGCAACGAATGATCCAGAAGGGAACACTAAAGGCGGAGCACAAGATTTTCATGATAAACGCTGGTATTTAAATATTCCGCAACGATAAAAAATGGCCCCTCGTTGAGGGGCAGTACATATAATTAGGCTACATCTGCAATTTTAGTTATTGTTATAAAGACGGCTAAGATGTAAAATTAACATATATTTATAACAAATGATCGGAGAAGCGGCTGTTGGAAGAATTACATTTATTTTTTGATGATTCAGGCGTCTTGCATAGGAATGCACCTAATAGATTTTTTGTCTACGCTGGATACGCATTCATTGGCAAGGATAATAAAGAAATTGCAAAAAGAAAATATAAAAAAGTGGTTCAACGAATCCAAACCAAACGAGGTAACAGAGAAGAATTAAAAGCTTGTTATTTAGATAAAAGTGAAAAATACGAATTATACAGGGTTTTAAAAAACGAACATAGTATGGGATTAACAGTTGATATCAAAAGGGTACAGTCAAATATTTTAGATCATAAAAAATCAATACACAGATATAAAGATTATGTATTAAAAAGACTGGTCAAAGAAAAAATTAAGTTGCTGATAAATAGAGGATTATTGAATCCAGAGGACGACTTAAAGCTATGTATCTGTGTGGATGAGCAAGCCACTGCAAGTAATGGCTATTATAATTTTGAGGAATCAGTATATGAAGAACTAAAAAATGGTGTTCATAATTTTAATTATGGTGTATTTTATGAACCTATTTGGAAAGGTAAGTTAGAAATAAATGTGTCTTATTGCGATTCTAAACATAATTATTTGATACAAGCTAGTGATATATTGGCAAACAGATTATGGACATCGTTCAAGATTGATAACAGAGAAATGAGAAATATACCGGAACATTCTTGTATGAGGTTGCCTTAAAAAATAAGCTAAATTTTTTTAAGCATAACTATTGCATTTAGCAGATAGTTACTTTATGATTAACTTACAGGCGAATTAATTTCGCACTGCCGACACAAGGAATACGATAATAATTATTAAGCGTAATGTAAGTACGCCGTCCCTTGTGGGCCACCTCCAAAAGGTGGTTTTTTTATTTAATTTTAATCAGTATTGTATTTGTATTTTCGTTCTGCAATTAACTCTTCTAAATGCTTAAATATAGTTCTTTATATTAAATCGTGTTAGCCTTGTGTTACCATTACATTCGTGTTATACTAAACAAGTAATCTAATTTGAAACGTAATCTGAGCGATATATTCACACTATAAAAACTCCTTTTACAAAGTAATATTAATTGCAACAAAACACGTATTATATACGTATCAGGAGGAAATATATATGAATAACGGTACAGTAAAATGGTTTAACTCAGACAAAGGTTTTGGATTTATCACTGGAGAAGATGGAAATGACGTATTTGCACATTTCTCAGCGATCCAGGGAGAAGGCTTCAAGTCCTTAGATGAAGGCCAAGCAGTTACTTATGATATTGAAGAAGGTCAACGTGGCCCTCAAGCAGTAAATATTGTAAAATAATGTTGAACTTTAAACACCTCATTTGAGGTGTTTTTTTATTTTAAGCTAGATACCGTAATTATTGCTAGCAATTTAGAGTAGTTTGTTACTAATTAAGGAGCAAATAAAATTATTATAATATAAAAAATTAAGCAAATAATAGACTAAAAAATAACTATGTGAGATAATAAACATAGAAAAAAGCTTCAGATACTCCCTCACCCTAGAGTCTTTCCCCAAAAAGATAAGTATCTGAAGCTTTTTTCTTTTTATGACTTGGAAATAATAGCATAAAATAATATATTTTACAAAGAATAAGTACAATCTAGTTTTTTGCTATTAAATGTGTAATAATTAATGTGCCATCACAACAAAGAATGAAAACCATTATTATCTAGTCTATGTCCATTCTTTTTGTTTGCAGTAGTTGTGATGGCTTCTCGTACCTTTAGCTCAATTGGTTAGAGCAGACGGCTCATAACCGTCCGGTCGTAGGTTGAGTCCTACAGGGTACATATAGTAATTAAGTTAGTTCTGTGTTAAAATTATTTAGAAGAGTATTTATGTAAATAAAAGCTTTCTTCAGCCACCTTCGGGTGGTTATTTTTTTATACACAATCTTATGTCTATTTCCTTCATAAGTTATGATGACATCTGTTCAGAGCTACTCGAAAGAATAGTTTTTTAGTATTGATTTTTTATAGGATGAGATTATAATAATAGTCGTAATAGCTGATGAATCAATTTCCCAATCTTTTTACGCATTTAAACAGCGAAGCGTCTTCGGACGCTTCTTTTTTGTACTACAATCAATATTTATATTTGGATTACCTCCAGATAGTTTCTTTGTATAAAAAAACGACTCATAATGAGTCGTTTAATAGATCAGAGTAATAAGTCATTGATTTCTTTAAATTCTTTATCAAGTTCTTTTTCATCATATTTTTCATATTTATCAGCTTCATGAAGAACTTTTTTAATTTCATGAATAGCCTTTCGTTCAACTAACCATTTTTTTAGGTTATGTTTTTTTTCTGGATTTTCAGATAACGTATCAAGTTCGTCTAACTCTTTATCCAGTTTATTGACAACAGAAACAATTTTGTTTACAACTTTTTCTTCTTTGTTTTCTAAATTTGACATTTATCTTCACGTCCTTTTTATTTGATAATTTAAGTATAGAACTTTGATATAGTTTATACAAATAAAAACGCTTCTTTGTGTATTCTGTGCTTTTCTTTTGGAATGAGGAAAACTTTGGAGTAATATGAACGTGGACAGAAAAATATTTAGGAGGAATAAACTATGTGTACGTCTATTACTTATGTAACAAGTGATCATTATTTTGGAAGGAATTTTGATTATGAAATATCTTACAATGAAGTAGTCACTATTACTCCAAGAAATTATAAGTTGAATTTTCGAAAGGTAAATGATTTGGATACTCATTATGCAATGATTGGTATTGCCGCTGGTATAGCTGACTACCCTCTTTATTACGATGCGACAAATGAAAAAGGATTGAGTATGGCTGGACTAAATTTTTCTGGGTATGCTGATTATAAAGAAATACAAGAAGGGAAAGACAATGTATCTCCTTTTGAATTTATTCCTTGGATTTTAGGACAATGCTCAACAGTAGGAGAAGCTAAAAAATTGTTAAAAAATATCAATTTAGCAAATATAAATTATAGTGACGAACTTCCTTTATCCCCTTTACATTGGCTATTAGCTGATAAAGAAAAATCAATTGTCATTGAAAGTATGAAAGATGGACTTCATATATATGATAACCCTGTGGGCGTTCTTACCAATAATCCTTCATTTGACTATCAATTATTTAATTTAAACAATTATCGTGTCTTATCGAGTGAAACTCCTAAAAATAATTTTTCAAATCAAATAAGTTTGAATGCCTATAGCCGCGGTATGGGAGGGATAGGCTTGCCTGGAGATTTATCCTCAGTATCTCGTTTTGTTAAAGCGACTTTTACGAAGCTGAATTCTGTATCTGGAGATTCAGAGTCAGAAAGTATTAGTCAATTTTTCCATATCTTAGGTTCAGTAGAACAACAAAAAGGTTTGTGTAATGTTGGTGATGGAAAATATGAATATACAATTTATTCTTCTTGTTGCAATGTTGATAAAGGAATCTATTATTATCGAACATATGAAGACAGTCAAATTACTGCAATTGATATGAATAAAGAAGACTTAGATAGTCATAAGTTAATTAGTTATCCAATTATAGAAAAACAACAAATTAAATATATAAATTAGTTAGTGTGTTGTGATTGATTATTTAATATAGATATAATACAAAAAGGCAAAGATATTTTCAAAACATTTTTTCTTGATGTGATATCCTTGTCTTTTTTGTAATGTTTTTAACTTATTGCTTTTGCAAAAGTTATTTACCTGTTTTCTGGATCAACGATAGTGTATATTATGCTATCCTTGTTTGGATTTTAGGACGTTTAAAGAGGCACTTTTTTACATAACTTAATCCATAGACCTTTTAAGCCTGCTGTGAGATAATAATAAAGAAGAGTTTAAAGCGTTCCCCAAAAACCACTCCCCCATAAGTGTGTTACGCTTTAAACTCTTTTATATTTGAAGCCATTAAAAAGCATACCATATTTTTGAAAAAAAGTGAGAAAAAAGGCTTATAATTGGAGTGATAGTTAATTAGTGACTTATTTTTGATTTTATAGCACTGATACTATAAAATATAGATATCATCATATTACACAATCTTAATACTAACTTAAAAAATATCTCCTTTCATAAGTATGGTGATAAAATCCGTTCCGGGCTACCTTTTTAGGTAGCCTACTTTAATCTTTGTATTTTTCAGGATCAACAAAAGTATACTTTACATAGTCAAATCGTTTATGTTTTGCTCTAACATCTGGAACATTTGTCACTACATCAAATAAAAAATAGGCATCTAGGTTCATTCTGGTTTTTGCTGCCGGAATTTTAAAGTAGTTCTTATTAGAATAGTAGAGATTGATTAATAAGCTTTCTTCGATTGCTAAAAAGAAAACTTCTGAATCCCATACTTTATAAAAATCTTTGATAAATCTATTCGAAGGATCAAATTTAAACCATAATTGTGTCTTTCCTTCTATTAAAATATCTTGGTTATACGCATCTTCTTTGAAATTTAAGGTAATTGATATGTATCCCGACCAAATATTAGGGTTGTTAGAAATTAAAGATCCTAGTCCTATTGATAATAAAATACCAGATAATTATACAGCGCAACAGTATATTGAAGATATTTACAATGTTAGATCTGAAATACAAAGAGTTCTAGATAGAATTGAAAATGAAATTGGTAAGATAATGATGGAAATGGAAAGATCGTGATAAAGTTTTTGTTACTATTTTTAATAATGCAGCAAAAAAATATTGCCACCATTTTGCCACCGATGACTGAGGTTTTCTCAGGTGTTTTGAAATGACCTAAAGATAGAAGAGATTATTTAGTTCCTTTATAACCTTTAATACTAGAAGCTTAGAGACTATCTTAGATTAATAGAGAATAGTACAGTTAGATTATTGCGAAAAGAAGCCTTCATGGCCGTTCTGAAAATGGATGAGGAAGAAAGTAAGAAGTAGCAAGGAATTTAGGAGTTTCTTAGCTTCCAAAATTTGTGAAATTCAAAAATATTCGCCCTATGTTCGCCCAAGTTTTTACTTGGGCGAATTTTTTGCATTTTAAATCAAAGATCTTTTCAGACGTTGGGCGAAAATATCAACAGCTTCATTTTTCATTTTTTTGGTTACATGTGCGTAAGCATCCATAGTAGTAACTAATCTAGAATTACCAACTCGAGCCTGGATTTCTTTTGGGTTTGCCACCGGATTGTTACCGGTGGCTTTTTTTGGTAAAATTCAAGAATTTTTTCTTAAATTCTCCATGATATCTATCGTTTCAGTTTTTATCTTATTTGTCACATGAGAATAGGTGTACATCTAATAATGCCTTGGATACCTTGGAATCAGTGGATGAGTTGGAAACAACTTTGGATTAATCAAAAGAATCCATGTATAAACTGAGTTATGCCGTTTAAGTTAGCGCAGAATCCCTAGCTATTTAAAAAATGGTTTGGCTAAGATCTCTCAAAAAGAGTATTTATTCAAATAACTTTTTAGAAAAATAATTAGACTAGAAACAAAAGAAGCCAGCTACAAGAGCTGGAAAAGTTAATTTTTTGTATTCAGATAAATTAATATACACGCCGTTTGTATAATTAAGCGAGACAAATAAAAAAGCCATTTATGTTACACTCAAATTGTAATACCCGCTAAAGCATACAAGGAGAGTGAACATAAATGACTTATACCCATCTTACACCAAACGAGCTTGTAATGATAGAAGCATATTTTCATCAAGAAACTCCGGTTGCTATCGTTGCGAAGCA
>NZ_JAPMLG010000016.1:0-39744 GCF_035726925.1 Enterococcus sp. E5-37 | reverse complement strand
GCTCGTTTGGTGTAAGATGGGTATAAGTCATTTATGTTCACTCTCCTTGTATGCTTTAGCGGGTATTACAATTTGAGTGTAACATAAATGGCTTTTTTATTTGTCTCGCTTAATTATACAAACGGCGCTGAAAGAAAGCGCATACTTAAAACTAACAGAAGGAAAGTGAAAAAAATGGAGGAGTCATTTCCTAAAGCAGTAAAAGTAGAAAATATAGCGAATATTTTGAAAGTTACATTTGAAAACGGAGAAGTAAAATACGTGAAATCTCATTGGACAGAAGAGATAACTGATGCCTTGCAATTTGGAAAAAAAGGAAGAGGAAAAAGAAAAAATCTTCTCGCACTTTCTCGTAATATGTGGATTGGCTCAGAGGTGAGGATCGAAGACGATGGCACTGTGATCCTGAATGGAAAAGACAAGTATACGCCAGAAGAGTTATGGTACGAAGGAAAGAAAAGGATACCAGAATTATAAAAAATAATTAGAAAAAAACAGCGCGAAACAAGGAACATATTACTTCCTCGTTTCTTGCTGTTTTCTACTATTTCAGCGCTCTTATGACTTAAAACTAAATGTGGCTGTCACAACCTTATTCTGCACGCAAAGCGATAGCGGCGTCTTTTTTCGCTGCCATTCGTGCAGGAAGATGACCGCCAAGCATCGTCAATATAGTAGAGACGATCACTAGAATAATCGCATGGACAGGATTTAGTTGAGCAACATTTTTTAGATCCGTCATGTTGTATAACATGCTATTGATAGGGAATGTAGCTAGCCATGCAATAAACACACCTAATATCCCGGAAGAAATACCTAAAATACACGTTTCTGCGTCAAATACGCGAGTGATGTCTTTTTTACGTGCACCTAAAGCTTTTAGTACACCGATTTCTTTTGTCCGTTCAATCACAGATGTATAAGTAATGATACTGATCATGATCATACTTGTTACTAAAGAGATCCCTGCAAAAGCAATAAGGACATAAGTGATAGCATCCATCAATCCGCCAGTCAGTTCAGTCATCGTTCCAGCTAAATCAGTATAAATGATTTTATCTTCATCTGATTTGCCCTTATTGTAATCATCTAGATAATCCAAGATCTTTTCTTTGTCTTCAAAATTGTTTGGATAAATCATGATACTTGAAGGCAAACTGTCTCCGCCTAAATAACTAAGCAATGTTTGTTTGGTATTTTCGTCAACTTTTTCAGTAGTTAAGACATTTACATCACTGTCTCTTTGAGCTTTGACGATTTCTGATTCTTTGTTTTCGTTGACGATTTGAGTCGTTAATTGATCGCTATAAGCGATTCCTGGAGATAAGAGATTCATTGTAGAAGAAGATTTCACGCGTAGGATCGCCGAGATCTTCAATTCATCAGAAGCATTCTGATACATCGCATCATAATCTGTATTAGGGATAAAATTCCCAGTTGGAAGTTTTGTATAGTAAGTATTGTTGTTTACTAATTTGAATGTTGTACCGACGATATCATCAAAATCAAGTTTTTCGTCTTCTTTCACATCAAATCCAAGATTCTTCAATGCGTTGATATTAGTATTATTATTGCCGTCTACGATCAGCACGACATCTGTTGCTGAGGCTGGATAACTTCCGGCAAGTAAAGAATAATTGTCTTTTAAAAAGTTTTCTTTGCTAGTGTCAAGCTGTGTAGGGAAATTTGAAACTCCCACACCTGTCATTGCTGACATCGTACTAGATAAAGAAAGAGATTCCGTATCAGGATTTTGATTCGAGAAGCTGACAGGCTGTACTTTGCCATTTACATCACGTAAAAGATTAATTCCTGTTGTACGAGTAAATCCGATATTATTACTTAAGTTAGGATCGATGTCTGTTACGTAATCGACGTATGTTTGATCAATCTTATTCGTGTGCTGTGCTTTATCTTCTTCGCTGACTTTTGCAGTAATCGTTTTGCTCTCTGGATAATCCGCTTTGCTTGCACCCAATTCGGCATCGTCACGAGTCTGGTTAGTTGTTACCTTAGAAATAGTAATCGGAAATTTCGCCATCGTTTCAGCTTGCGTGTTATCGATTTGTTTTTGGAATCCAGAAGAAAGGGACAGAACGATCGCGATTCCGATGATCCCAATACTGGAAGCAAAGGAGGTCAAGAAAGTACGTCCTTTTTTTGTTCGGATATTGTTGAAAGAAAGCTTCAACGCTGTCCAAAAACTCATCTTTGTTCTGCGTAAGTTAAATTGATCATCTTTTGGTCGTTCGATGTGAGGATGGGAATCTGTTAAGATCTTACCATCAGAAAATTCAATGATCCGATCTGCATATTGATGGGCCAGTTCAGGATTATGTGTGACCATGATCACTAATTTTTCTTTCGATAACTCTTGGATCAATTCCATGATCTGGATACTTGTTTCTGTATCTAAAGCTCCGGTTGGTTCATCGCACAAAAGGATATCTGGGTCATTGGCTAGTGCTCGAGCGATAGCCACCCGCTGCATTTGTCCACCAGATAACTGATTTGGCTTTTTATGCATATGATCTGTCAAGCCGACCCGGTGCAATGCATCTTCTGCCCGTTTTCGTTTTTCGTCTTTAGAAACACCACTTAATGTCATCCCAAGTTCAACGTTTTCAATAATGCCTAGATGACCAATCAAGTTGTAACTTTGAAAAATGAAACCGATAGAGTTGTTTCGGTAGGCATCCCAATCACTGTCCTTAAAGTCTTTAGTAGACTTTCCGTTGATCACCATATCACCGGAATCATAATTATCTAGTCCACCAATAACATTCAGCATAGTCGTTTTACCAGAACCACTAGGACCTAAAATTGCTACGAATTCTTTTTGTCTGAAAGCGACAGACACACCATCCAATGCTTTGGTGGTGGTTTCGCCGACTTTATAATATTTTTTTATATCTTTTAATTGAAGCATAATCACCCTTCTCCCGTATTGAAATATTCGGTATACTAATAAGTATATCAGAACAATGATCGTAGTATACGAAATAAATGTTAACTGAAGATGAACTACAAGAAAAAATCTAGAAATTTTTCAAAAAACAGAGGGAGATCAATGAATCGTATTTTAGTAGTAGAAGATGATCCGCAATTACAGTTGCTTTACCGTTCTGTGTTGGAACGAGCGGGCTTTTCAGTCATCACCGCACTGAATGGAGAGGATGCGCTGAAAAAACTAGAAGCGACACATATAGAATTGATCATTACAGATGTCATGATGCCTGAAATGGATGGCTATGACTTGGTAGGATCATTACGTAACGCCAGATTCGACGTGCCAGTTCTGATGATTACAGCAAAGGCTGATTTCGAGGACAAGAAACGTGGGTTCAAATTAGGTGCAGATGATTATATGACAAAACCCATCGATGTCAATGAAATGATCCTGCGTGTGGAAGCATTGCTTCGACGTTCAAAAATCAATTACAGCAGTATCTTGACGATTGGGCAAACAAAATTAGAGCTGGATACTTATACAGTGGTACAAAATCAGCATTCTTTTATTCTGCCTCAAAAAGAATTTCTGCTTCTGTATAAATTACTGTCTTATCCAAACAAGATTTTCACTCGCCAGCAGTTGATGGACGATATTTGGGGATTAGACACGAATACAGAAGAACGAACGATCGATGTACATATCAAACGTTTAAGGACCCGTTTTGAAAAGACAGAAGATTTTCAAATCATCACAGTACGGGGACTAGGCTATAAGGCGGTTATTTAAAGATGAAAAAGAAGCTATTTTCACAATTATGGATCTATTTTGCTAGTATCGTATTTATTTCGATCTTAGTAACACTGCTGTGTTTTCTTGGTTTTATTTTCTTATTGTCTCGACATTCTATCTCGCCTGCTGAATCGGCTGGAAAACCAACGTTATACCCGTTATTCGTCTTTGCGGGGTTCAGTATGGTCGTGGGTACAGGAATATCGATTTTTGTTGGGCGGCGTATCCTGCATCCAATCAGTGCGCTAGGGACAAATATGAGTCTGGTAGCAACGGGAGATTTTTCGATTCGAATGGATGAACAGCAGAAAGTAGCAGAAGTACAGCAACTGTATAAAGATTTCAACGTTATGGTCCAAGAACTCAATAGTATCGAGACACTGAGGAATGACTTTGTGTCCAGTGTATCCCATGAATTCAAAACACCACTAGCAACAATCCAAGGATATGTTCAATTGTTACAAGCCCCAAATCTTTCTGACGAAGAACGCCAAATATTTTTATATCGGGTCATCGAAAGTATCACGCAGCTTTCACAATTAACAGAGAACATTTTAAAATTGAACAAACTGGAAAACCAGCGTATCCAACTGGAAAAGAAAGAGTATCGATTAGATGAACAAATCAGAGAAGTAATCGTTTTTTTGCAGCCTAAATGGGAAAAAGAACAGCTAGAATTGGATATCGAACTTGCTGCAGTAAACTATACAGGTAATGAAGAGTTTTTGTACCAAGTGTGGCTGAATATCATGGATAACGCCATAAAGTACAATCAAGTCAATGGAAAGATTCATATCAAATTATTTGAGACAGCCACAGAGATCGTACTGGAAGTGACCGATTCAGGTGTAGGAATGAATGAAGAGACCCGAGATCGAATGTTTGAAAAATTTTATCAAGGAGATACAAGCCGTCAGATTTCTGGGAATGGACTAGGGCTTTCACTGGTCAAAAAAATTCTAGAACTACATGATGGACGTATCGATTATAGCAGTATCGAAGGAGTAGGAACGACAGCAATAATACGTTTAAGCAAATAATAGGAAAAAAGAACAAAATCCCTAAAAATTCTAGTGAAGGTTTTTAGGGATTTTTAGACGTTTTTTTGTGATTAGCGAATTGCTCTTAATGTTCTTCCGGCATAAAATCGCTGATCTTCTATTGAAATACGAGAAACGTTAGATGTGTCATTGAATCAATGGCACGATGTAAGAAAGAGAGCGAAAGTCATGCGTCGCTCTCTTTTTTTGGGTGGATAGATGGACAGAAAATGTAGGGCTTAGTTTTCTTCTTGATTCAAATACTCCCAAAATGTATCTGAAGCCAAAGAATGTTCACCGACTTTACGAGTAAATGCGAGATAACTCTCTGTTGTTGGAGAAATAGGGAGAATCACAGTATTTTCTTTTAATAGATTCTTGACTGTTTTTTCCATAACAATAGCAATCCCCATGTCATTTGCAATCATATTGATGATCAAGTCGATTCTTGCTCCTTTATAAGAGATTTTTGGTTCAAATCCAGCTTCGCGACACAGATCCAGTACAGGTTGATACAAGTTCGTAGTGGGGCCAAGGAGCAAAAAGTTCTCCTTTTTCAGTTCGCTTAGATCCAATTTCTTTTTACTAGCTAAAGGATGATTTTTAGGTAGAACTGCTACAAAATCGTCTGTTTCAGTAGGCAACCACTCAATCGAACTCGGCGGGGCCTGGAAACTTCTAGCAAAGTGGATCGTGTCACTATGTTCATTGGTATCATTGTAAGTTAATTCGACACTTTCCACTTCTTTCAACTGGACTGTAAATTCAGGATGGCGTTTCAAAAAGTCGGTGATTTTGGAAAAACCTTTATAATTGATCATTGTCGGTATCGTTAAGATATTTAATGAAAGATTGTTGTCTTTCGTATAGGTTTCAAGCACTTCTTGCATAGCATGGTATTGTTCTACGACATTTTTTACATACGGGAGCAATAAGCTTCCAGCTTCGGTCAATTCGATTTTTCTATGGGCGCGTTCGAATAATTTGACGTCTAATTCTGTTTCTAACGAAAGAATCTGTTTAGAAATATTTCCTTGGGTGGTGAATTGTCGATCAGCAGTTTTGGTGAAATTCATTGTTTCGGCTAAATCAAGAAAAACTTCGAATTTATGGATATCCATCATATTCCTCCTACTTATTCCAATAAAGAATACTTTAACACAAAAAATGAATTGGTGTAATCTTCTCTGTCTGTTACAATCTTTCTTGCAGCGAAAGCAATAATTACAGAAATTTTTCTGATTTTTTTCGCTTCATAGAAAAAGAGAGGAGTTTTTTGATGCCAACTGGAGTTTTGATCAATGTAGGTTCCGTTTTGCTTGGCGGACTAATTGGCGGATTAGTAGGAAATAAATTAAGTGAACATTTTAAAGCACAGCTGACGATGGTTTTTGGTGTGTGTTCGATGGGGATGGGAATCTATTCCATTGCGCCGATGAAAAATATGCCGGCTGTTATTTTTGCTTTAGTGATAGGAACAGCGATTGGTCTGATTGTTCATTTAGGTAATGGGATAAATAAGGGGGCTTCGCTGATGCAAGTACCTATTTCTAAAATCTTCCCTAGTGAAAAGCTTGGTATGACCCACGATGAATTTATCAGCACATTAGTGACGGTCATTGTTCTATTTTGTGCAAGTGGTACGGGGATCTATGGAAGTTTAGATTCTGGGATGACTGGAGACAGTACGATTTTGATTTCTAAATCTGTCCTTGATTTTTTCACAGCAGCTATTTTTGCGTGTAATTTAGGGTATGTCGTTTCTGTAATAGCAATTCCCCAATTCATTATTTTTTATATTTTGTTCTTATTGGCAAAATTTATTTATCCATTGACTACACCAGACATGATCTTAGATTTTAAAGCTTGCGGCGGATTCTTGATGGTCGCTACCGGTTTTAGAATGATCAACGTGAAAATGTTCCCAGTAGCTGACATGATACCTGCAATGATCGTTATCATGCCACTGAGCTGGATGTGGACAAATTGGATTATGCCACTGTTATAATAAAAATCAAAGAGAAGTCATTTTTTGCTGACTAAAAAGGATCAAATCTTTTAGTCAGTTTTTTTGTATTTGACAAACTGATTTTGAAACTATATTATATGTTGTATAATATAGATTGAAATAAAATATTACACTTGAGAATAGAAGGTGACGTAATGCACATCCAGATTCCAACTGTTCTTCTTGATGGTACTGTGTTAGCAGCATTAAGCAAGGAAGATATGTATGGGTATGCCTTAACAAAAATCGTACAAGAAAGTCTCTCTGTCAGCGAATCTACACTATATCCGGTTTTGAGAAGATTGAAAAAAGAAGGATATCTTGAGACCTATGATGAACCTTTTGAAGGCAGAAACCGCCGATATTACTCGTTGACACCAATGGGAAGTCGTCATTTAGAAGAAATTATTGATGAATGGATTGTTTTTCGAGATTCTTTAGACCGGTTATTGGAGGAGAGCACAAATGAATGAATATTTGAATGAAGTTGTGGATCATCTTCAAGAAATTCCTGAAGACGATCGTTTTGATTTGATCCAGTATTATGAGGAATATTTTTTAGATTCTGGAAAAACATTAGATCAGATCATTGATGAATATGGTACGCCAAAGCAGTTTGCCTTAAAATTAAAAATCAGTTACTTTTCAGAAGAAGAACAAGCAGAAAACGAGTTAGTGAAAAATCCAAAAAGACAAATTCGCCTGATTTGGTTAATCATTATCGGTTTATTTGCTTCTCCTGTCCTCATTCCACTAGCATTGGGGTTTATATTGGTTATTGGGGGACTATTGGTTGCTTTACTAGCGCTCATTTTTAGTATCTATGTTTTATGTATCAGTATCTTAGGTGTTGGCCTATTCATGATCATCTCAGGAATCAGTGTGTTTGGACAATCGATTCTGAGTGGATTATTCTTTATCGGTGTCGGTCTGTTCGCCACAGGAAGCGCAGTATTTATTTCGCCACTGTTGCTGAAAGGAACAAAAGGGCTTTTTTATGTCATGATGAACTTTGTTAAATGGATGGGACGACGTTTTATTACAAAAAGAGATCTGCATTCAGCGGGCGTTTGAAGGAGGACACATAAATTGAGATTGAAACATTTTTTGATTACCGGTATTGGTCTGATGCTTACTGGTGGCCTCCTAGCAGGTGCAACTTATACATTAGGCGCTCAAAAGAGTCTGACTTGGGATAATGGCCCTCGGTTGATCGATATGGTTACTGAGACAAAAAAAATCAAGGATGCAAACAAAATCGTCATCCATGCAGAAAATCAAACAGTTTCGGTCATACGCGGATTGGATTTTGAGATAAAAACGACTTATGATAAGACAGAAAAGCCAGAAATAAAGGAGAAAAATGGCGTGTTGACTGTGAATGCAGTCAAAAAATCAACAGGTGCAATCATTAGTTTAGAAGACACAAGTGCACAAATCACTATTGTTGTCCCTGCAGATTATGAATTATCTGAATTGACAATCGAAGGGAATAATAGTGCAATTGATATCAACGAAGTATCAATCAAAAAAGTGAATACTAAGACACATGATGGCTGGGTATCGTTCAATGAATTTACAGGAGGAACAATAACTGCGAAAGATGAATTAGGCTCACTTCGACTAGATGAGGCCAATGTGGATAACTTGATCGTCACAGGTGAAAACAGCAACTTCCATCTAGAAGACAGTTTGATCAGTAAAGAAGGAAAAGTCATCCTAAACGGTGGTAATTTATCTTTGCATGAGATGGAAAACAGTGGCTATACTATCCAAACGTCTGGTGAATCTTATATTGAAAAAGACTACCAGCCAATAACAAATACTTTGTTAGAACAAGGACAGAAAAAGCTAAAGATCACTGCTAAAGACACATCGATCAATATTACGACGGATCAAGAGGACAATGAAACAGATTGATCCTGTACTCAACTGGATATTTTAAGAAAAAACAGCAAAGATCCTTCCAATCTTTGCTGTTTTTCATCGCTTAACGCACATAACTATAGTAAAATAAGAAAGAAAATATCTAAAAAGAAAACAGGGTGAAAGAGTATATGAAGGTAGAAGAAGGTCAAAGAGAAAAGTTAAAGACAGAAATGGAAAGATTACATACTTATATCACTCAACTAAGCCAAACCTTCTATGATCCAGACAAAGAAAAAGTGATGGTTAATTACCCGAACAATTCAGAAGGTCGTCAATTAGAGCAAGTATACCATGAAGTTTTCAAACATTTATTGACGGTGAAGAAAGAGCTGGATTATTATTCTTTACCGATTATCGATACAGGAATATTGAAGTATGATGGGAAGAAGGAACGATTTATCTTTAAATCTGTTCGGGAAGATTTGCCTCTTTCAGCAGGGATGGATCTAGAGATCTTGGTAGAAGACTATTTTACAGAAGAAAAGCACTGGGTTCGAACAAAATTGGATTATTTACCGCAGGCAGCCGGAGGGACACAGGCAAGCGGTTGGTACATCACTGAAGACAAAGAGTTAGAACTAGAAGGTGTAATGGCGCGTATTCGAAAAAAAAATTAAAAAAGTAACATTAGATATTTATTGAAGGATAAAGGAGCGCAGGAAGTAGCATGAGAGAAAAAAGAGCATTTTATATCAATGGTTATGCAGGGATTGTCGGATTGGTCGTATTAGCTTTAGTTGGATTGTTTTTCTTCTATTTAGGCATGTGGCAAGCGAAAGTTTGGGCACTTTTTTTAAGTATTTTTCTTTGGTTGATCACGTTATTGTTGTTAAGTTCGGCAACTGTAGTCAGTCCTAATCAAGCAAAAGTAATTTTGTTTTTTGGACAATATTTAGGTACGATTCGAGAAAATGGCTTTTTCCTTACGATACCTTTGGCACAAAAAATGACTGTTTCGTTGAAAGTTCGGAATTTCAATAGTTCTGTTTTAAAAGTCAATGATTTGGATGGAAACCCCATCGAAATCTCAGCAGTAGTAGTCTTTAAAGTCGTTGATACAGCAAAGGCATTATTCGATGTAGCGTATTATCAAGATTTTGTAGAAATCCAAAGTGAGACAGCCATTCGGCATATCGCTAGCCAATACCCGTATGATACATTCAATGAGAATGATTTGACGCTTCGAGGAAACACGACGGCAGTGTCTGACGAGTTGCAAAAAGAGCTGCAAGAGCGTTTAGCAGTAGCAGGTGTCGAAGTAATCGAAACACGCTTGAACCATTTAGCCTATGCAACAGAAATCGCTAGTGCCATGCTCCAACGTCAACAAGCAAAAGCCATTTTGTCTGCTCGACAAACCATTGTTGAAGGAGCTGTCACAATCACTCAAATGGCCTTAGAGCAAATCGAAGATGGACAAGAAATCAATTTCACCGATGATCGGAAAGTCCAATTGATCAATAATTTACTTGTCTCAATCATTACAGACAAAGGAACGCAACCTGTTATCAATACAGGCGACATGAAAGACCGTAAGTGACATACTTTTTGTAAGATAGGAAGAAGGAGTTTAGGACGGATTATTGTCTTGAACTCTTTTTTAGTTGTTTTAAAGAAAATGACAAAATTGAAAGAAGAATGATAGTTGATTCGAAGGCAGAATTGTTCGCTTTTTTCTATAATCAGTATATAAAGTAAGAGAGAAGGGGAAAAAGTGAAAAAACTTCTGATCGGTCTACTTGTTTTCATCGTTGTGGTACTTGCAGGGGTGAAAATCGCAGATTACGTAGTTATGGGTGGAGAAGAATACTATGTACAAATTACGACAGATGGTACAAAAACAGTTTCAAAATCAGACTCTGGACAAGAAACAGTCAACTATAGATATATCCTGCCTGGCTATACGAAAGAGGGTAAGGAAAAAGAACTGGACTTCAAGGGACAATTGACTCGACCGCTTCGTAAAGGAGCATATTTAAAAATCACCTGGAACAAAAATAAAGGTGTCACTTCGTATGAAGAAGTCGAAAAAAAAGACGTGCCGAAAACAGCACTGGAAAAACTAATTAAAGGGTAGGGAAAGAAATGAACAAAATAGTCGAAGTACAGAATGTAACAAAAGTATACGGAAAAAACAATGAGAAAAAGACGCAAGCATTAAGCGGCATCAGCTTCGATGTAGAAAAAGGCGAATTTATTGGGATCATGGGCGCTTCTGGTTCTGGTAAGTCGACACTTTTGAATATTTTATCCACATTAGATAAACCAACAGATGGGCATATCCGAATCAATCAAAAAGATGTGACCACATTAAAAGGAAATCAACTAGCAGATTTTCGTGCGAATGAGATTGGCTTTATTTTCCAAGATTTCAATTTATTAGAAAGCTTGACAGCACAAGAAAATATCGCTGTTCCTCTTTCTTTACAAGGCGTCAGACCAAAAGAAATCAAGCAACGTGTCCAAAAAATTGCAGAACGTTTATCCATCTCTCATATTTTGGAAAGCTATCCTTCTGAGATTTCCGGTGGACAAAAACAACGGGTCGCCGCCGCACGTGCATTGATCACACAACCAACGATTCTATTAGGGGATGAGCCTACAGGTGCGCTGGATTCCAAAAGTGCCCGGGATCTTTTAGATACGATGGACGAATTGAATACAAAAGATCATGTATCGATTCTTCTTGTGACGCATGATCCGTTTTCTGCAAGTTATTGCCAACGTATTTTATTCATCAAGGATGGCGGTATCCATCAAGAAGTGAAACGTGGAGATCAAAGCCGTGATTCCTTCTATCGAGAAATACTATCTATTCTTGGAAACTTGGAACAGTAGGGGGAGATTGACTATGCTTTGGAAATTATCACTTACTGGGATCAAGAGCCGTTTAAGAGACTACTTGGTGTTATTCTCAGGATTAGTTATGGCATCTGCTATTTTTTACATGTTTGAATCAATGGCAAGCAACGAAGTTTTTTTGAAAAGTAATACGATCGTTGCGGCTACAGTTATCATTTTCCGATTCGGTTCTGTTTTACTAGGGATCATCACATTCGTTTATATTTTATATGCGAATTCCTTTTTGATGACGATGCGGCAAAAAGACTATGCAATGTTTATGATGCTGGGAGCAAAAGGCAGAAAAATCGCACAGATGATTTTTTCTGAAACATTCTTAGTAGGGATCGCAGCTACTTTAGTGGGTTCAGCTGTCGGTGTAGGATTGACAAGTATCGTCCACCGATTATTAGTGGATCAGTTAGATCTCAATATTTCGCATTTTACACCTTTTAGTATTCACGGGTTGTTGATCACTGTTTTGTTTTTTGCTGTTTTGTTTTTATTAGCTGCTGTTGTCAATGCTTTTTCGATTGTCAAAAAACCGATTTTAGCATTGATTCGTGCGGATCAGACACCAACGAGAATCAAGCAGCATAAATTCTTGTTTTTCCTTGAAGTAGTACTGGGAATTGCTTTTCTAGGCTGCGGTTACTATATGATGAAACACGTGGGGACCTATCAAGTCTTTGGTATAGGAGTAGCCTTAGTTACGATTGTATTAGGAACTTATTTCATTTTCCATTCTGTGATCATTTTCTTTTTATCATTACTAAAGAAATCAGAACAGATTTCATTGAAAAAATTGAACAATTTCACATTGTCACAGTTAAACTTTCGTATTCGTGAATATACACAAATGCTCTCAATGGTCGCTATGCTGTTTGCCTTGGCACTGGGCGCTTTGACGGTAGGATTAGGTTTTAAAAATGAAATTGCAGACTTGACAGAAAACAATTCTGGATATGATCTAGTGATGAATAATCCTCGGGCAGAAGATCAGCAAAAAATCAAAGAACTTTCACCAACACTTTCTGCTTCTTATACTCAAAAAGAAGATGCGGGAACGATTTACTATAATGCAAGTGAATTTGCGGCTCAACCATTGATCATGATAAAACATGAAGATGGAACACCGCCGAAGATCACGAAAGAAAAAGTTCCTGCTGAAAAAATGAATGAACTGACTGTACAAGAGGAACTTCGAAGCTATGAATTGCCGGAACAGCAAGAAAAAGAAATCAAGGTAGTCAGTCAATCAGAATTTGATCAACTGAACTTGCCACAATCCACTTTACAGCTAGTTCAGGTAAAAGACTTCCAAGCAAACCTGAAACCAATCGAAACACTTGTTGCTCAAAATAAAATGAACAATCCATCTTTGCAAAAAGTAGAGTACAGTAACCAGAAATATGAAATGTATGAAGTGTATAATGGTCTATTCTCTGGTTTTGAATTTATGGGATTCTTCCTAGGTTTAGCTTTCTTGACCATGCTTGCTAGCTGTTTGATGTTCAAGATCTTGTCAGGAAGCAAGAGTGACATTGCTCGTTATGAAATGCTTGAAAAGATAGGAACACGACGCGGGTTGCTTAAACAATCGATCCGTAGAGAAGTAGGCGTGTTATTCTTAGCACCAGGAATCTTAGGTGTAGTCCATGTCTTATTCGGATTACAAATGTTTGGTCTATTCATGCAAAATCCATACAAAGATATTTGGGTTCCGTTTACGATCTTCTTCGTATTGTATTTCATCTACTATGTACTGACGACATGGTTATATACTGGAATCGTATTGAAAAAGAGATTGTGAAAAAGCTGTCCTGCATCAAGTAATAAGAACAGCCAAGCAAAAATAGCTCCTCATATTTTTCGTTTGGTTGGGCTTATTACCGCAGATGCAAGCTTTTGAACACCGTTTGTTCGGAAAAAGAGGTTGTGACAATATTTTTGTCACAACCTTTTTTTCACGGTCTTTTATTAGAATATAGTAAATTTTTTCTCGTTACTCACGGAATAAGCTGTTAAGAAAACGGTTTCCATGTATACTGGAATCAGTGCAAATGAAAGAAAAGAGGGTGCAAGGAACATGGAAATCAATGAACAAAATTTTGGCGAAAACTATCACTTGATTACGATCACGAATCAAAATGGGACAGCTTTGTCTGTCAGTGATCTTGGGGCACGGGTTGTTCATTTTCAAACAATAATCGATAATGAAAAACGAGAGTTGATCTTAGGTTTTGATGAAGCAAAAGAATATCTAGAAAAAGACCCTTATATCGGTGCTTCAATCGGACGTATGGCTGGACGTATCACGAATGGCACATTCAAATTAGATGATGAAACGTTCGAAGTAAAAACAGACCCGGACACTGGTCATTGTTTACATGGTGGTGCACCTAGCTTTGAAGCCAAGCAGTGGCATTATACAGTTATCAATGGTGAAAACGAAGCATCGGTCATTTTCTATCAGACTAGCCCAGACATGGAAAACGGATTTCCTGGAACTTTAGATGTAGAAGTACGGTATACGCTGACGAACGATGATACATGGCGAGTGACGGTCCAAGGGATCAGTGACCGCAAAACAGTATTCAATCCTACAAATCATGTCTATTTCAATTTAACTGGTGATCCAGCACAGTCAATCGACGAACATATACTTTGGTTGAATAGCCGATTATTTGCTACGCTCAATAAAGATACAACGCCTACAGGAGAAGTAGTTTCAGTAAGTGGCACAGCATTTGACTTCCAACGTCCTAAAAAATTAAGTGAGGTCTTTGCCAGTGATTTTCGCCAATCAATGATAGTGGGCGGTATCGATCATCCATTTTTGTTGAAAAAACAATCTGGTTTACTAAATGCTGCGGAATTGACAAGCCCAGATGAAAAAGTATCGATCCAAGTAAAAACAGATGCTTCAGGAATCGTGATTTTTACAGCAAATTTTGGAGAAGATGGACCGGAAATGCGCGGGAAGAAATTAGTAAATCATGGCGGTATCACATTTGAGACTCAAGAACTGCCAGGAGCGGAGCGGCTTGAAAGTTTTGGAGATGTCACTCTGGAACCTAACCAAGTACGCGAGTTTGTAACGGAATACAAAATAAATATAAAGAAATAGAATAAATTAAAAAAAGGGGATGTGACATTGTCACACTCCCTTTTTTTAATTTATTCTATTTCTTTAAAGGTAGATCAAGCCAGAATGATTTGTCTAAACTTAACAAGGTTAGTAAAGGAACAGTTGTAGCTTTAACTGTACGAGTAGTTGTTTCTGGCATCTGTCTTGCCGTAAAATTGTTCCACAAATCCCAGATTGAAGCGACACGGAAGATGGAAGAAGCGTTGTTGACGCGTTTTATCGTTGAAAATTCTAATCCTGTGATTGGTACGCCATCTGTTGTCCATTTGATTGGCACATCGAATCGCTTAGACATGTTAAGGATATCAGTATTTGCTTCTTCAGTTGCTGCTTCTTTTTTTGGTTCATCATATTTTGTCAGGTCGTACGCTTCGATGATCGCGTTCAATTTTTGTGAATATTGGCGATCTGTAGCATAACGTCCTTCCAAATATTTGGTTGCTTCTTTGTAGTCTTTTGTTTCCGACTTCCAAGTTGGTTTGTAGAAATCAGGATTGCCAGTCAGTCCATTTTTGATCAAGTCGGCATAGTCTTCCAAACTTTCCTTGTAAGAAGGATATTTACGGAATTGTGCGCGGATTTGGTAGCTTTGTCCGGAACTATCTTGTTCAAGTGTATTGAAGGTCACGCTGCTTCCTTTATATGATCCTTTGATACCAAAAAGGTTATGATTTGGTTCGCTTGATAATAAGCTGTTTCCAGATCCACTTTCAAGGATAGCTTGAGCCATCATAACTGACGCATAGATCCCTTCTTTTTGGCCGATTTCTTGGGCATCATCCGCAATCTTTTTCAAGAACTGATCAGTTGTTTGGTTTTGACTGAAATGGAACGAGCCATCTAATCCATCTAAAATAGATGAACCTGTTAGCGAGCCTGAAGCAGCAGGTAAACCTGCTAAGTTTACTCGGACAGCAAAATCAGGCGTGAAATCTGAAATAGAAGTTACTCGAACTTTATCTCCTGGTTGGGGCGCATGGATGAATTGTCCGTTCCCAATATAGATACCTACATGGTGAGTAACACCGGAAGAAGGTCCCCAGAAGACGAGATCGCCAGGTTGGGCCTGACTTACTGGAATCTGCGTACCTGCATATTGCTGTTCGCCTGTCCAGCCACCGATATAATGACCGGTTGCTTTCATATATACGTAATAAGTCAAACCAGAACAGTCAAAAGTATTTGGACCTTTTGCTCCCCATACATATGGTTTTCCAAGATGCTTGAATGCTTCTCGAACGATTGCTTGTTGGACATTCGTTGTATTTGTAGGCAATACAGCATCAATTGGTGATTTTACAACAAAATCAGAAGAAGCAGAAGATGGATTCTCTATACCGCTTTGATTTGCTGTATTTGGACGAGATGAAGCATTGTTCGTTCCGCCATTCGATGAACCATTGTTTGGATGGTTTGGTTCTCTCTGAGTATTTCCATTGTTATTCGATCCAGATGGGTTTGTTTGATTCGAAGAATTCCCGTTGTTCGAATTATTGTTATTATTGTTTGAATTATTTGAACCATTATTATTGTTGTTATTGTTGTTATTACCCACATCTGGTTTGTTTGGCGTTTCCGGATCTGGTGTACTAGGGACTTCTTCACTAGGATCAGTTGGTTTCTCTGTTGAAGTATCCGGTACAGGTTCAAATTCTGCAGTAATAGATAAATTGTTCGTACCTACTGTAAAGGTCTTTGCATCATAATTTACTTCTTTGGCACCATTAACAGCGACTGAAGCAATTTGTTCGCCTTCAGCTGGCGTAATAGTGTAAGTTACCTTCGTTTCCGCTGATAAACCTTCTACCGTTCCACTTTCCGTAATATCCAGAGGTTGCTGTTCAGGGGAATCCGCTGTCGAAGCAGTCAGTTGGATCTTACCAATCAAAGAAGGAGCAATTGTAAGGGAATATGTTTCGGCTGGCTTTTCATTTTCTGATGGATCAGCCGGATCAATTTCAGTTGGTTCGGTCGATCCTGTTGTTGAGTCAGTTGTTCCAGTTGGGTCTTCTGTAAAAGAATCCGTTGTTTCACTAGTAGCTGAGCTGGATGTAGTCGTATCTGTTGTGACTGTTTGATCAGTTGTTTGATTATCTACGGCAAATACGGTATTGGTCGACAAAACAGACGGAGCAATCAGCCAAGTAGCAGCTAGCAAACGTATCGTTTTTTTATTTTTCATAATAAACTAGTCCTTTTCCTTTCATTGATTTTCTGTCTTATTTAGCATTCATTAGACATTTTTTGGAACAGATAATCGTGTCGAAAAGCTTTTTCTTTTCATAAATCTGTCTGTGTATGCTAAATAAAACAATTTGTAAATAAGCAACGAGCATTCATTCGTTTTTCTTTGACGTTCATTTTATTGCATAGACCACCTTTGTTTGGGGATAAACAAGTGGGGATAAAAATGGTTATGCATATGTAAATTATACCAAAGTTTGGAAAGTATCACAAAAATTTATAAAAATAATGATCCTAAAAAGAAAAAGACTGAAATATGTGATAAACATCTCATACTTCAGTCTTTTTCATTAACTATTCATAAGACATTAGGTCTTCATCAAACCCGCTAACGAGAGTAGTGATCATTGCTACGACTAGACTAACAGCCAGTCCTGCTAAGTACCAGAAAAAAGTACCGGAAATGAATGCAGGCAATGTGGTCAGACTACCAAATACAAAAGCGATCGCTTTCACTTGGGCAAATCCCATTACAGCTCCACCAGCAGCTGCACCAATGCAAGCAGCAACAAATGGTTTTTTCAATGGGATCGCAATTCCGTAAACAGTTGGTTCGGTTACTCCCGCAAGTAAAATCGAAGCAAAAGCAGAACCGGAGATCGAACGGGTTTTTGAACGTTTACTTCGTAGAAATACACCTAAAGCTGCACCAGCCATTCCAAAATTGGCTGCTCCTGTCAACGGAACGATTCGGTCGAACCCATAAGCAGAGATATTACTGATCATGACAGGGTTTACAGCCCATTGGATACCAAATATTACCAAAATATTCCAACCACCAGCGATGATTGCGCCGCTGATCGGTCCGTTAATATCCATCATCCAAGTAATTGCGGCAGCTAAACCTTCGCCAAGATAAACACCCGCAGGCCCGAATACCATTAACGTCAAAGGAACCGTGATAACTAATGAAAGTAAAGGTACAAATACTAATTGCATATTTTCGCGAATATATTTTTTGAGGAATTTTTCAACAAAAGAATAAAAGAAAATACCTAAAATTGCCGGCATGACAGTAGACGTATACTGCATCAGTACTACAGGAATCCCCAGAAAATCAGTAGCTGCTTTGCCACTGTCTGAAAGTAAAGAGGTCAGATTCGGTTCAATCAGTGCTGCAGCAATGACAGCCGCAATATATCCATTCACTTTAAATGTTTTGGCGGCAGAAAAAGCAAGAAAGATTGGCAGAAAATAAAAGACGGCATTCGACGCAGCAGACAAAATATGATAAGTTCCGCTTGTTTCACTAAGCCAGCCAATCGTAGTCGCTAAAACAACCAGACCTTTTAATATACCAGAACCGGCAAACAGTGGAATGATCGGCGTAAAGATTTCCGATATCAAACCAAATAGTTTTTCGATCGGATTTAGCTTTTCTTTCGGAGCTGAATGATCGATTTGACGCGTCAATTCCTTGTAAGCAGGAGCCAATCCCTGATCCATGATTATTTCTGCATATCTATCGAGTAAAATGAAATACTTAATGGAAGGGATTTGCTGTTTTAATTTTTCTGCATTGGCTACTGGCTGTTTTTTCAATTTGATACGAAGCCGAGTCGCACATGGAAGGACAGAATCAATATTGTCTTTTCCTCCCAACTGTTCAATCAGCATATGAATCTGCTCGGACAGTACCATCTGTTCAGGATTCATTGTCGTTTCCATTAGAAGACCACTCCACTCACTAATATAATATTGGCGTAAGGTGTCATTTCGCCTGTACGAATAAATGCATGACAGTTATTCAAATCTTTTTTCATTTCTTCATGTGGGATAAAGCTAATCGGTGTATCTGGTAACAATAATTTGATTTTTTCCAATATTTCCGGGTTCATTGTCTTTATTTCTTCCGCCAATTCAATCGATTGTACCTCAAGTTCTTCTAAAACGTTTTCTAAAACAGATAAAAAACTTGGAAGACCGTTTGAGACAGCCAAATCTATTTTTTCAGTACCAAAGGGGACAGGCATGCCTGCATCCCCGATACTTAATTTATCAAAGTGCCCCATTTGTGCGATTACTCGTGAAATATCTGAATTGATTACTTTTCCTTTTTTCATGTTTGTTTCTTCCTCTCATTGTTAATTTTAGACTGCTGATTGTTCTAAAGCTTCGCGGTAAGGGATAGAAGGTTGCGCACCATAAGACTGCACAGCAACAGAAGAGGCTAGATTTCCATAAAGGATCGCTTCTTTCAAGTTACTAAGGTCTGGCTGAAGTGTGCTGCTTAATGCGCCAATAAATGTATCACCTGCGGCTGTTGTGTCAACGGCATCCACTTTAAAAGCAGGGACGATACCGTGTTCTTTTTCTGTATGATAGAAAGCGCCGGCACTGCCTAGTGTAATGATTACTGTTCCAATACCTAATTCATGGAGTTTTTCGGCTGCTGCGACCAAACTGTTATGATCTGTCACTCTGATTCCTGTAATGATTTCTGTTTCTGTTTCATTTGGTATAATGATATCTGTTTTTTCAAGTAGTTCAGTAGGGATCGTTTCACGAGCTGGTGCAGGATTCAGGATCGTTGTTTTTCCTGCGTCTTTTGCAATAGAAAAAGCTAGGATCGTCGCATCTAAGCTACTTTCAAACTGAGCAATAATAAAGTCACTGTTTGTAATCAGTTGCTTGTTTTTTAGGACTTCTTGTTCATGGAAAGCATTATTTGCACCTGCATGGATCAAGATACTATTTTCTCCTGCTGCGTCTACCATAATCATTGCTTGTCCGGTTGTGGCGCCTTGGATTTCAGCTATCCCAGATGTATCGATGTTTTCTTTTGTCAGTAGATCTAATAACTGTTGTCCTTCGCTGTCAGCCCCAACGCCTCCAATAAAAGATGTCCGTGCGCCTGAACGTTTGGCTGCCACTGCTTGGTTGGCGCCTTTACCTCCGCCAGCGTGAAAAATCTCATGCGCATGCATCGTTTCGCCTGGCTTGGGCATGTTGGTTAAACGAAGGGTAGTGTCCATATTAATACTTCCAATTACTGTAACCGTGTTCATTTCACAAACCTCCAACTATCTCATTTATTTTGATGGGAAAAATTATTTTTTAAAACGTTTTAGTAAAACGTTTTAATAGTTCGATAAAAATATAGCACACCTTGAAAGCTATTTCAAGGGTGCAGTTGAAAATCTTTTTTCTAATCGTACAGGTAATCTTTTTTCTTCCCATTCTTTTTCTGGGAATTGGATCCGATCTAACAATAATTTGGCAGATGTTTGTCCCAATTCGAAGATCGGTTGTGCGATCGTTGTCAGTTTCGGCTTGATATACTCGCACATATCTATATTATCATAGCCAATAATGCTGTAGTCTTCAGGGATGCTTTTTCCAGATTCCTCTAATCCGCGATATAATCCAAAAGCTAATTCATCATTTAAAGCAAACACACCAGTTGCAGCAGAATCAAGAAGTTCTGCTGTGATTTGGTAGCCACCTTGTTTTGAGAACTGTGTAGGTAAGAGGATCAGTTGGTCGTAAGGGATTTGGTAAACATCAAGAGCAGATTTAAACCCCTCAATCCGAGCGTGGACATTTTCCGGCGGATTTTCTGGATAGACAAGGGCGATCGTTTGATGTCCTAGACTAAGCAAGTGCATGCCCGCTAGGTAACCACCGCGAAAATCGTCTGTTCGTACGGCATCACTAAATCCTTCAGATTTTTTCTGATCCAAAACAATGAAGGGCCGGCCTTGTTTTTTCAAATTTTCGTTGATTGCATCTGTAGAGACAGCAGAAGTCGCGATAATGAATCCATCCACACCTCGACGTGTGAGCTCGGCTAGATATTCGATTTCTTTTTGATGATCAGAATCAGCATTACATAATATCGTGACGAAATTCTGCTTATACAAGATATCCTCAATTCCTCGCATCAGTGTACTGAAGAATGGATTCGTGATATCAGGAACGAGTACACCAATTGTTTTCGTTTCCTTGGTAATCATTTGTCTAGCAAAATAGTCAGGCTGATAGCCTAATTCTTCTTTGGCAGCTAAAACTTTCTGAACAGTTTTCGGACTGAATTTCTCCGTATTTCCATTTAATATCAAGGAGACAGTTGTGATTGAAACGCCGGAAAGTTTAGCGACTTCTTTGATTGTGATCTTTTTTTTCACCATGTTCATACTCCTATCTAAATCCTGTGGTTATTTTCCCATGAAATCAAAAAGAAGTAAATGGAAATCACGTGTGCCAGTACTTATTTGCTTTGTTGGATAGCTTCGATTATTTGTTTCGTTGAGCGTACTCGTGCAGTTTTCGGAAATATCTTTTTTATGAACAATTGATGGGATTCTTTGTCACGATCACTGCAAGCATCTTCAGCAAGTACGACATGATACCCATGTTGGAAGGCATCTAATGCAGTAGCATATACACCGTTTGTTGTCGCTACACCGCTTAAAATGATAGTTTCGATTCCACGCCGGCGAAGTTGAAGATTAAGAGAAGTACCAAAAAAGGCACTTGGATTGTATTTTGTGATAGTCAACATATTGTTTGTATCTTTCAAGGAATCCTTCAACAACAAGTCAGTGAATTCTGGAGGTACAGAAGCAGTCATTCCACCCATATCAGTTTGTTGACTCAAATAAGGGAAAGTGGAGATGTCTACGTTCACTAAAACTTTCAAGGCAGCGGTACGTTTCAATGTTCTTACTAACAAATCATTGTTTGTCAGAATAGATGCTGCAGTGTGTGGAGAGAGTGTACCGTTATTTACGATCCCTTTTTGCATGTCGATCGCGACAAAAGTAGTTTTTGATAAATCAAAAATCATATTTTCCTTTAAATCATTCATGATGTTCCTTCTTTCAAATAACAATGTTTTTTATGTAAGTAAATCATAAATCGTTTATTTGTCAACTAAATAAAGGATTCCTTTCTTTAGTCTAGAGAAATTCAGTGGTAAAATAAATAAGTGTGAGAAAACGCATTCGATGCATAGATATAGCGAGAAATATCGTGAAAATGGAGGAATCAGAGTGAAGTATGTCGAAGTAAAAAATGAATACAAACGATACAAAATGGGAGAAACGACCATTACAGCAAATGACGATATTTCTTTTTCAATTGAAAAAGGCGAATTAGTGATTATACTTGGTCCAAGTGGAGCAGGAAAGTCAACGATTCTTAATATTTTAGGTGGGATGGATACACCTGATGAAGGTCAGATCATTATTGATGACACAGATATTGCGCAATTTTCAGATAAACAGCTTACTGCTTACCGACGAACAGATGTAGGGTTCGTTTTCCAATTCTACAATCTCGTTCCTAATCTAACAGCAAAAGAAAATGTGGAATTGGCAACGGAAGTTTCTCCTGATGCGCTTGATCCTGTAGAGGTATTGACGCAAGTGGGCCTAGCTCATCGATTGAATAACTTTCCGTCCCAATTGTCAGGAGGCGAACAGCAGAGGGTTTCAATTGCTCGTGCACTAGCTAAAAATCCCAAACTTCTTTTATGTGATGAACCGACAGGCGCGCTGGATTTTGAAACAGGAAAGCAAGTATTGAAATTATTGCAAAATGCTAGCAGACAACACGGCAATACCGTTTTGATCATTACACATAATTCTGCTTTAGCGCCCATCGCTGATAGAGTCATTCACATTAATGACGCTAAAGTAAGGTCTGTTGAATTAAATGATCATCCTTCATCCATTGATGAGATTGTATGGTAGGGGGATTTTATGAAAACAAGAACATATCTTAAAGCAGGTTTTCGCGAAATTCGGCAATCTAAAGGACGATTTATTGCAATCATCCTTATTGTCATGCTAGGAACACTTTTATTTGTAGGTGTCAAAACTGCTGGACCTGTCATGCAAAAAACGATGGATCACTATGTTGGTACAGCAGGACTTTCTGATTTGCAAATCGTTTCTACTGGTGGCTTGACACAAAAAGATATTGCTCAAGCAGAAAAGATCCCAGATGCAAAAGTAGAAACAGGAAAACAGATCTATTATTCCAATACTGGCAAAAACGAAGTGATTCAAATATTTTCTTATAACAAAAATAACAAGCAGAACAAGCTACAATTAACTGATGGAAAACTCCCGGAAAAACCAAACCAGCTTGTATTGGATGAAAAAGCGGAAGATGAAGGGTATAAAATCGGTGATATTTATCAGATTGATTCAGATGAATTGAAAGAAAAAGAGTATACCATCACGGGCTTTGTCCGTTCTCCATTGTTCATCAACAATTTGGAGAGAGGATACGCGAACGTCGGAAATGGTAGCGTCGATTATTTTGTCTATTTGCCTGAATCCGCTTTTAAAACAGATATTTATTCTGTCTTATATCTTGATTTTACAAACGTAAAGAATTTGAATACGTACAGCAAAGCTTACAAAGATAAAATGGAACACAATCAAGAGAAAGCAGAAAAGTATTTACAAGATCGCCCCGAAGAACGTTTAGAAGAGCTGAAAAAATCGGCAAACGAAGAATTAGAACCGGCACAGCAAAAAATAGCGGATGGCAAAGCACAAACAACGCAAACAAGAACACGGCTAGAGGATGCTAAAAAACAGTTAGCGCAACAGTCAGCAGCTATCCAACAGCTTCCTGAAGCGCAACGAACAATCGCTGTTCAAACATTATCTCAACAAGAAGCTCAACTCGCTGAACAAGAAAGGCAATTAGTTGAGAAAGAACGTGAACTGGCCTCTGCAGAGGAAGAATTGAATCGAAATGCAAAAAAAATTGAAAATTTAACTAAACCATCATACCTATACAATGAACGTTCAGAAAATGTCGGTTTTCAAGAATTTGGTGATCTGTCTGATCGTATCGCTGCGATTGCCAATGTTTTTCCTGTTTTCTTTTTCTTTATTGCCGCATTGATCACCTTTACGACAATGACACGTATGGTAGAAGAAAACCGCAGGGAAATCGGGACATTAAAGGCGTTAGGTTATACGAAAGTTGAAATTGCAAAAAAATATGCAATCTATGCAAGTCTAGCCTCAGGGATAGGCATTGTTTTAGGAACGATATTAGGAACGAATCTTTTGCCAAGGATCATTTTTGAGCTGTCTAACGAGCGGTATGATATTGGGAGTGCGCTTATTTTTTATGACTGGCCGCCGATTTTACAAGCAGCTGCCGCATTCTTCATTGCCGCATTTGGCGCTGCAATGATCGTTTTATTCAAAGATTTAAGAGAACGGCCTGCTGCATTGCTTCAACCGAAAGCACCGAAGCCAGGGAAACGCATTTTTCTTGAATACATCACTCCGCTGTGGTCACGCCTTAGCTTTAATCAAAAAATCAGTTACCGAAATCTCTTCCGATATAAGTCAAGAATGCTTATGGCGATTATCGGAATTGCTGGATGTGCCGGGCTGATGGTTGCAGGCGTGGGATTGAAAGATTCTTTAAGTTCTGTCTCAGCCAAACAATTTGGACCGATCATTGACTATCAAGCAATCGTTACATTGGATTCATCCACGGAAGATAGTCGTCAAAAAGCAGCGGATATGCTGCAGAAGCAAGAAAAAGTAAATGAGATCCTAGCTATTCATACTCAAACCGTAGAATTGAGAAAAAAAGGACATGCTTCGCAAAGTCTGACAGTGATCGTACCAAGTAAAAAAGCTGATTTGGATCGTTTTATCCATTTAACTGATCTTGAAGAGAACCCACGCTCCTTGCCTAAAACAGGAATCGCTATTACGCAAAAAGCAGCAGAACTATTTGACTTATCTACAGGAGATCATATTTCGCTTTATGATGAAGATCAAAAAGAATGGAAAGTCGAAGTAAAAGAAATCGTGAAAAACTATCTAGGTAGCTTTATTTATATGTCCCCTGAATATTATGCTTCAGTTACTGATCAATCGATGATGGATAATGCATTTTTGCTGCGTACAGATAAGATGACAACAAAAGAAGAAGAAATGCTTTCCGAGAAACTGCTTGCCACAGACGCTGTGACAAATACGTCTTTCATGTCCAAACAAATCGAAACGCAAGAAGAATCAATGGCGAACTTAGACTCGGTTGTCTTAATCTTTGTCGTATTATCAGGCCTGCTGGCTTTTATCGTCTTGTATAATCTAACTAATATCAATATTTCCGAGCGTGTACGCGAATTATCTACAATAAAAGTCCTTGGATTTTTTGATAAAGAAGTCACGATGTACATTGTTCGAGAAAATATCATCTTTACTCTTTTAGGAATCATCGGAGGATTTGGTGTAGGATATATATTGACTGACTTCATCTTGCAACAAGCGTCTATGGAGAATGTCATCTTTCCATTAGTGATCACATGGTGGGCTTATGTCTTATCAGCAGGATTAACTATCGTATTTACGGTTATTGTGATGATTGTTACCCATTTCAAATTAAAGCATATCGATATGATTGATGCGTTGAAATCGAATGAATAAAAACAGAGGTTGTGACAGCAGTGGTCAGCTTCAAGAAATAAGAAAAAATTTACGAAAATTGCTTCTCTGATTTTTGTAAAATTTCGGCTTACTTTTCGAAGAAGCTACTTCTGGAACACCATGAATCAGAGGTTGTGAAAAAGCTGTCCTGCATCAAGTAATAAGAACAGCCAAACAAAAATAGCTCCTCATATTTTTCGTTTGGTTGGACTTATTACCGCAGATGCAAGCTTTTAAACACCGTTTAAGGAAGAGGTTGTGAAATCAGCGTTTGAGCTAATACCGAGGGTCAGCTAATTGAACACCATGAAACAGAGGTTGTAAAAAGCCGTCATGCATCGAGCAATAAGAATACACAAATAAAATTAGCTCCTCATGTTTTACATTTGAGAAGACTTATTGCCGTAGATAAAAGCTTTTGAACACCATTTATAGGAGAAACAAGAATATTTTGCTATTTTAAACAAGAGGCTAGACAAATACATGTCTGATCTCTTGTTTTTTATTGGGCAAAAGACATCTTAGAATGTATAAAGATAAATTTTACAAACGCTTTCGGTTCAGTTATAATAATAAATGATAACTTGTATATATAAGTTGTGGTAGGTAATAAATCAGTTGAATGGAGGCAAATATCCATGACATTTAAAGACAAAGTCATTTACCAAATCTATCCCAAATCTTACAAAGACAGTAATGGTGATGGAATTGGAGATTTAAAAGGAATCAAAGAAAAACTCCCGTATCTGAATGATCTAGGCATCGACATGATTTGGCTAAACCCTATTTATCCAAGCCCTCAAAAAGACAACGGTTATGATATCTCTGATTACACAGCCATCGATCCTATCTTTGGTACGATGGAGGAATTCGAACAGCTAATAGCCGAAGCAAAGAAATACCGGATAGAAATCATGCTCGATATGGTGCTGAATCACGTTTCGACAGAACATGAATGGTTCAAAAAAGCACTAGCAGGGGATCAGCATTATCAGGACTTCTTCATTTTAAGAGAAGAGCCAACGGATTGGGTATCAAAATTTGGTGGAAGTGCTTGGTCGCCATTTGGAGATACGGGGAAATATTATTTGCACTTATATGATCGGACACAAGCTGACTTGAACTGGCGGAACCAAGCAGTAAGAGAGGAACTATTCAAAGTTGTTCGTTTTTGGATGGAAAAAGGGGTAAAAGGATTCCGTTTCGATGTTATCAATGTTATCGGTAAAGACGAACAATTGAAAAATAATAAAGAAAATGATGGCAAACCTGAATATACGGACAAACCAATCACCCATACGTATCTAAAAGAATTGAACCAAGCAACGTTTGGGACGGATTCCACTATCATCACAGTCGGTGAAATGAGCTCTACGACGATCGAAAATTGTATCTTGTATACAGAACCTAGTAGAGAAGAATTATCAATGGTCTTTAATTTCCATCATTTGAAAGTCGATTATGAAAATGGGAATAAATGGTCTACTCCTCCATTTGATTTTGCAGAATTAAAGCGACTATTTCATACATGGGGAGAAAAGATGAGTGAGGGTAACGGCTGGAATGCTCTATTTTTTAATAATCATGATCAGCCACGTGCGCTCAATCGATTTGTAGCTATCGATCAGTATCGAAAACAAGGAGCAGAGATGCTAGCAACCATGATCCATTTGAACCGTGGGACGCCCTATATTTATATGGGAGAAGAAATCGGCATGATCGACCCAGACTATTCATCGATTTCCGACTATATTGACGTAGAAAGTTTGAATGCTTATAAGTTACTCCTTGAACAAGGATTCACAGAAAAAGAAGCGTTTCGTCGGATCAAAGCAAAATCTCGCGATAACTCTCGAACACCCATGCAATGGTCAGACACAGAACAAGCAGGATTTACTACAGGGAAACCTTGGTTAAAAGTTGGAGGCAAGCTAGAAGAGATTAATGTAGAAAAAGAACTATCTTCTGAAGATTCCATTTTGTCTTATTACAAGAAATTGATTCGGCTGAGAAAAACATATCCAATCGTTGCACAAGGAGATTATCATGCTTATGAAGCAGATCATCCGGAAGTTTATGGCTTTCTTCGCCAATTTGAAGGACAGCAGCTGCTTGTATTAACAAATTTCTATGGTAAAGATACAAGGATCACCATCCCAGAAGGATTCACAGAAGCCAATATTCTTATCGATAATTATTCCCATACTGTTCTTCATCAAAGTCTGGAGCTAAAACCATACCAGGCAATTGCTTTGCTGAAAAATTAAAACAAAAACACAAAACGTCGTTCCTACGAGCTATTCTCGTAAGATCGACGTTTTGTGTTTTATTTAAAATAATCTTCTTCAGAAAATGAAGAGTTTTCATACTCTCCTTTATCGCCATAAAATTTATTGTAGCGTTGTTTGAATTTACGGAAAATAAAAGTAACGAGTAATTTGACTAACGTATAGATAGGAATACCAAAAATAACGCCCACAATTCCCATTAGATCACCCATGACAAGTAAAACGATTAAGATCGTAATCGGATGGATCTGTAAACGATCCCCCATTACTCGAGGAATCACCAAGTCACCGTGGAGAAGTTGTACGGCAAACCAGACAATGACAAATTTGACAGCCATAAAAGTAGAGTCTTGGAATGCAATGATCAAACCTGGAAAGAAGGCGATAAACGGCCCAATATATGGAATGATACATAACAACCCAGCAGAAATAGCTAAAACACTAGCAAATTCTAATCCGATCAGTAAGAAACAACCCCAGTAGACTGCTCCAAGGATAAATGAAGCAATGATCTGCCCCTTTAGAAATGAACCCAATTGTTGATTAGCAATCTTTGTCAAATTTTTAAAATCTGTACGAAATGCTGGTGGGACAATCGCTAAAACTGACTGATAAAATTTTTGAGGATCTCTCAAAAGGAAAAAAGCGACAATTGGACCAGTAAATAAAGTAATAAAAATAGCTGTAACAGTTGAAAAAATGTTGCTGATCCGTTGTGCGCCACTTTCCCAATAATTTCCAATAAATCCAGCTATATCAGACGTCACGTCGTCAATAGAAGCGAAAAATTGATTAAATGAATCGGCAAAAGGTGTTTTCTCCAAAAATTGTCGGAGACTCTCTTGAAAATCTTGAAACAAATCTGGCAAACTACTGATCAATGTCTTTGCCTGTTCTTCAAGAAAAGGAACAAGCCATACGCTTCCAAGCCCCAATAAAAATAAAATAATCACATAAACGATAATGACTGACAAGTTCCTCGAAAGGTGCTTGCTCAAACGTTTGATGACTGGTTCCAAAAGATAATACAAGATCAGTGCAAACAATAATGGCGGCAAGATAGTAGCGATAATGATTCCGACAGGCTTGAATATAAACGAGATCTGATGGAAAAAATAAATGATCAGCGCAAGTAAGATAACTATTCCTAAAACATAGTAAGAGGTTTTTCCTCCTAAAAAGCGGATCAAACGATTCGTTGTATCTGTTTCTTTTTTCACTCTTTTTCCTCCTTTATCTATAACTTCATTATAGACAAAAGCGGGTATAAAAGGAAAATGATAGAGGTTGATTGCAAAAATATCGTCAATCATTCATATAAACTTTCTCATCAATTAAAATAAGAAAACGCTTGACAGTTCTTTTAACCATATGATAAATTAAATCCTGTTGCTAAAACGTAACTATTACGGTTTGCGAAAAGCGAATCGGAACATTCAAATGAAAGAAGATGAGAAGAGGAGTGTCATAAATGAAACGATTGATAGGTATATTGGCCATGCTGGTTTTAGCAGGTATGTTAACTGCTTGCGGCGGGGCAAGTGGGAAAGCCGAGGACAGTAAAGAAAAATTGAGCGTGATGACGACCTTTTATCCTATGTATGATTTTACAAAAGCAATCGTCGGGGATGAAGGAGAAGTAGAGTTATTGATTCCAGCAGGGACTGATTCCCACGATTATGAACCTTCTGCTAAAGACATGGCAAAGATCCAAGATACAGATATCTTTGTTTATAATGATGAAAACATGGAAACATGGGTCCCCGCAATCCAAAAAACATTACAAGAAGGCAATGTCCATACGATAAAAGCGACAGAAGGTATGCTTTTACTTCCGGGAAGTGAAGAAGGACATGATCATGACCATGAACACGGGGAAGAAGGCCATACACATGAGCTAGACCCACATGTATGGCTAGCACCAAGTTTAGCAATCAAGCAGGTAGCAAACATACGTGATCAGCTGATTGAAGCTTACCCAGAAAAACAGGAAGTATGGACAAAAAATGCAGCAGCCTATACCGAGAAACTTCAAGCACTCCATCAGCTTTATCAAGAAACCTTTAAGCAAGCAAAACAAAAATCTTTTGTCACGCAGCATGCTGCATTCAACTATCTAGCGTTAGAATATGGATTGAATCAAGTATCGATTGCTGGCCTTTCTTCTAGTGAAGAACCGTCTGCGGCGAGAATCGCTGAACTGAAACACTTTGTTAAAGAACATGGGATCAACTATATTTATTTTGAAGAAAACGCCAAAGATAGTATTGCCAGAACGCTAGCAAACGAAGCAGGTGTATCTTTAGAAGTATTGAATCCTTTGGAAGGATTGACGAATGAACAAATAGAAAATGGAGAAAACTATCTTTCTATCATGGAATCAAACCTCGAAGCGTTGAAAAAAACGACAGAGACAGAAAACCCGTTAGAAGATACTTTGACCCCCAAAAAAGAAAAGAGCGTCTATAACGGTTATTTCGAAGACGAGGATGTACAAGATCGCTCTCTTTCAGATTGGGCAGGAACTTGGCAGACAGTAGATACGTATGTAGAAGATGGGACATTTGATCCTGTTTTTGAATATAAAGAAAAATTGAATCAGGATAAGACAGCACAAGAATATAAAGAATATTATACGAAGGGCTATCAAACAGATATTGCTTCAATCAAGATCAGTGAGAAAGAGATGGCATTTACGTTTAAGGATGGAACAACGAAACGTTCAAATTATCGTTATGTAGGGAAAGAAATCTTGACATACGAGGCAGGAAACCGTGGCGTAAGGTATCTATTCGAAGCAGAAGATAAGGAAAGTGGCGCTTTTAGATATATTCAATTCAGTGATCACACGATTGCACCGGCTGACTCCGAACATTTTCATTTATATGCAGGAAATGAAAGTCAAGAAGCATTGCTGAAAGAAATGGAGAATTGGCCAACATTTTATCCAGATACAATGGATGGACGTGAAATTGCACAGGAAATGCTTTTGCACTGATAGGCAAAAAAGAACCGAAGGGTTTGGATCGGCTGGTCATTTAGTCGGTCCAAACTATTCGGTTCTTTTTATGAAATCAATTTCTTTAATCCACGGATAGAGGCTGGGATGGTCTCGCCGTTTGCCAACGTGACTTCTCTGGTTTTTTTATTAATCGACCGCACATTTTGTGTATTGATAACATAGGATTTATGACAACGGATAAAATTCCGATGCATTTTCTCGATTTCTTTGATCTTCTCATAGAATTGTAATTGGGCATGAGTCAAATGGACTTCCAGTTTATGTGGCGCTCCTAGCGAAGTAGAAAAATATTGGATGTCTTTGATCGGTAAAAATTTGATCTCATCATTAAACTCTATTTTGAAGATATCTTTTTGGATTTGGGACATTTGAAAATCTTCGAAAATTTTGCTCAGGATATGCTCGACATTTTCTTTTAAATCATAAAGATCTTCTTTGACGATATAATCAGTCGGTTCGATGTTGCTTTTTAAGATTTTCATCGACATTTCCGTATGGGAAGTCACATAGATTATTTTTCCTAAAGGATCTAATTCACGGATCAATTTACCGATAGCTACACCATCCATTTCACTGTCTTCTAGTTCGATATCTAAAAAGTAAATACCAAAAGAAGAAGTTCTGATCTTGGCTGCATTGAGAAGTTCTTCCGGATCAGAGGTAGAAATATGGACATAACTGTCTAAGTTTTCAATCATGATTCTATTTTTGATCACCGTTGATAAAACTTCTAATTGTTTTGGATCGTCTTCACAAATATAAATGGGAATCATATCATTACTCCTTTATTTTATTTGTATATAAATCGTTTGAGAAAAACGCTGGTTTTCAATTGATGTTTCAAGGAAAAGATAAGGATTGGTCTTTGTCAATTCATCCAAGATAAACAAGCCAAGGCCTTCGTTTTTTGGATTTGTTTTTGTTGAGAACCCTTTTTGTTTCAACTGGTTTAACGGTAATGTATTTGTTGTTGTATTGATCACACGAATCATCACGGAATGATTCTTCTTGAGTATGGTCAATTCGATTTTTTTCTTCTTTGCAGCACTAGCTCCTTCAATCGCATTGTCCAAGATAATACCAAGCATACGTACAAGGTTTACCGTATGTTTCGTATCCAGTTCGATTGGCTCAGGAAAATGAAGCTGGACGATCAACCCTTTTTCCTGTGCCATCATGAGTTTTAATGACAGTAAACTACGGATCTCAGGAACTTTCATATTATCCAACATACTTAGATTGGCCGGAAAAAGGTTCATCATCTGGCGTGTAGGTAATATCGTTTGATCATAATAAGACCGTAATCCTTCTAAGTCGCCTTCTGAAATATAGCTGTGAAGAGAAAAAAGCAGATTTTGGTAATCATGTTTGAATTCTCTCAAGTCTTGATAGTTTTTTTCTAGATCTTTGATATAATCCTGTTGCATCCTGACTTGTTGCTCTAATAACTGATCAGCTAATTTCTTATTAGAGATTTTCCAATAATAAACCAAGATGATCAGGCCAACACACAGATATAGAATGAAAAAACTCGTATTCAAAGCTAAGACATCAGGTGTTTCACCAGAAAAACGGGTATAAAAAATAATGATATAGTATGTAAATAATATCAATGTCCCGATCGTACCGATCATACGGCGGTCCACAGTGTGAAACCAAGTCTCTAACGATTTTTTAAAACAAAAAGCTAATAAAGCAGATAAAAAAGCGGATAAGACAATGTGAAAATACTGCAATGAATCTCCTGGTTCAATAACCGAAGATTTCAAAACAAAAAAATCGCCGATGCTTGTTAAGTGATCTCCTAAAAGCGACGTCAATAACCCAAAAGGAAGCGCGTAAACCAATTGTTGACGCGAAGTCGAAAAGAAGAAAAAAGTAAGCATCAGCATTCCTATAGCAATTAGAGCAGTAAAAATCCCTAAAATCGAATAGACCCATCCAATCAAAATACAAGAAATCAGAATGACTCCCGCAAACAGATATTTGTATCGGATGTGATGGTCAATCAATAAGATACAAATTGTGTAAATCAAATATTGCAACGCTATGGACCATAAAAACATAAAGTACAGCTCCCATTGATTTTTATCAAATTATAGCACAATTAGCGTATTATTTTTTTAATTTTTCAGGGATTTTGAATTCAGAACTCATACCAAAGCAGCAGCCAGATACAAAAAAGTCAGATAAGTTAGTTAATTGTTTAATGATTGTTTTTTTCATGAAAGATTCCTCCAAAATTCATCAAGTAGTTTGTAATAGGAAGCAACGTAGCTATTTCTAAAACAATCCCAAGTAGCAAATAGGTAGAAAAGTAAGAAGCTGAGAAAAATAAAGTAATGAGAGAAAAAATTAGAAACATGCTGATCGCCTTCTTTAATAATGGGGGACGTTTCTCGGGTTCAATGGGATTGATTGCTGTACCTCTTGATCCATAGCGAAGCAGTAACAAAAAGCAGCTGATTAACAAAAAGACCATCATTGGGAAGGAGATAGTCAATTGCAGATGTTTCATCACCAAGGGAACGCCCCATAAATAAAGTAGTGTCCACAGCAGACAAACGAATTCAGAGTCGGAATGCAATCCATAAGCATATCTGCGGATGCATATATAAGAAAGAAAGGTGATTCCTGTTTCCGCCCATGAGCCTGTCACCAGAGAAAAGACTAGAACGACCGCTAGTTTTCCAAGATTATTCAATAAAACTTCTAAGGCAAATTTTACTTGGACATACACCATATCTTCTTCCGATTTGTCTCCGCTGAATAAGGCTTCTAATAATTTGTTCACAACTTTATCTTTCATCTCATACGTACCTCCACCACAAATTTTATGCTAAAAAAAATAAAAAACGTCTTTTGTTTCATAAAAAGTGGTTTTGACATCAAAACCGTCATGATTTCCTAAAAAAATCTTCGTTTTCCAAGAACCTTACCAAAAAAAGTGACAGTTTTGATACGAAAAGTACTTTTTATGACAAGTTTGTGCTTTTTCGAGTGATTTATGTTAAAAAAATTACTGACCTTATAAAAGGTGATGGAGGGATTCTTATGGAAAATGAACAATTGTTTGAAGTCGGCGAAACATATGCATTTAAATCTGATTTATTTGAATCACCAATAAAAGGAAAAATAGAAAAAATCTATGAAAATAGTGTGATGATACGTGTCATGAAATGCGCAGTAGAAGACAATGATACCGCTCATAATCTGCACTGGCAGTTAGTTGTACGCAAATCAAGTACAATAGAAGAATAAAAACAGATAAAATGTTGAGAGCATAAAGAGGTTGTGAGTCTCCCGTTTAGCTCTGAGTTACAAGGAATAATGTTAAAAAACAGCTTTTCATGTTTTATGAATATTGCCACTCGTGACCGAGGTGTTGGCAGGAGAATACTGTTTATTTGAAAAAAAGGGCTGCGACAAGACTTTTGTCACAGCCTTTATTTTCATGAATAGGAGTTACTTTTGGCTACTTTTAGAGAAGTAGCTTTTAAGGAGCAGATAAAGTCAAGGCTTTTATTTCTATAAATGAAGTAGTAAAATGAAGAACAGATTTTATTACAGGAAGGATGCCGATAATTGTGATCATTGTTGCAGGAACGATCGGTGCAGGGAAAAGCACACTGACTGAAATGCTTGCCCAAGATTTAGAAACAAAACCTTTTTATGAGAACGTGGAAGATAATGAAGTATTGCCACTATTTTATTCTAATCCAGAAAAGTATACTTTTTTATTACAGATTTTCTTTTTGAACAAACGCTTTTTGGCAATCAAAGATGCTTTCAGCCATGATGACAACGTACTAGACCGCTCCATCTACGAAGATAGTATGCTGTTTCATTTGAATGCAGATTTAGGGCGTGTTTCTGAAGTAGAAGTAAAGCAGTATGAAGGTCTTTTAGAAACGATGCTGAAGGAGTTAGAAGAAATTTCGCCACAAAAGAAACCAGATCTACTGGTTTATATTCGTGTATCCTTTGAAACTATGTTAGCGAGAATCAAAAAAAGAGGCCGGGAATATGAACAGCTAGAACAAGATCCTGAACTCTATTCCTACTATAAAGAACTCAATCGACGATACGAAGAGTGGTATGAACAGTTTGATATATGTCCCAAAATAGTGATCGATGGGGACAAATATGATTTCGTAGCCGATCCGGCATGTGGAGAACAAATCGTACAAGAAATCAAGATGCGGGCAAAGAAAATGACAGAAGAGGCAGATGCCCAGTCGATCCGCTACACTACAAATAACCCGAAAGCAAAGGGAATCTTTACAACTAAATAATATAAAAACTAAGCAAATTGCTCACTCGCAGATATTTCTTTGTGAGCAGCATCTTGCTTAGTTTTTTTGATTCATTGAGATCAAATAGTGAACCGATTCGTATGATAAAATTGCCATAAATGAAATGTCTGAGTGAGGGCCATGATCAAAAATAAAATGGAAACGATCAAAATCGAATGGGCGCCAAACAGATGATGACAGAAAACAAGGACAATAGCTCCTGCGATAAAGGCAAGAACGACACTTAGATAGTGGAAAAATCGATCAAAATCTGCTTTTTCTTTAGAAATACAATAATCATATAAGTTCGTTGCTACCCCTTTTAAATTTCCAGTTGTAAATAAATTAGTGTAGGCACGCCCGTTGATTTTATCAAAAGCTACCCACTGGATCGATGCAGTAAAAGCAATCAAAATCGTTACTAATGCGGGATGCTCATGGACGGGTGTCAAACTAACAAAGAAAAAAATCACTGCTTCATAATATAGAACAAACAAGCGCCAGAAATGTTTTTCTTTTTTTCTAAAATAATCAATTAGATACTTTGTTAGAAGAATCCCTAAGAAAAAGAAAAGGGTAGACAATACTTTTTTACCAACACTTAGCCATTCTCCGTCAAATGCTTGGATGATCGATAGAATGATATTGCCAGTTTGAGCAGAGGCAAAAGCACCATATTGGATATAAGTATAACTGTCCATGGCTCCTCCGATAAATGTCAGCAAAAGTCCTATTGTACGCCCCTCGTGAAAGGAAGTCTGCATTTTTTTCATCACCTTTTATGAATATTTTTGTCTTCCTTATCTTAGCATAAACGATTGAAAAAAAGGAAAAATTTTCAGAAAACTAAAATCATATCGCTTCCCATTTTCATTTTTAGAAAGGTCTGTTAGTATAAAGAAAAAATAGACAACGAAACTTTAAATAACCAACTTGAAATAAACAAATTCAAAGAAGAAAGATGGGAAGGAAATCAATCAGTTGAATGAAAAAGAAATTCTCCGATTACAAAAAGAATTGAAACGCTGGGAGAACAAGTATAAAAAGCTTCAACAAGTCTTTCGGCTACAAGAAGAAATCATTGCTACCTATGAAGCGGCTTATGGCGAAGCACCCGGACTTATTGAAGAAGAAGTACAAGAAAAAGAAAGTGAAGGAAACAGCTCTTTCTTTAAAATGATGGAGAAACGTTCCTATAATCGCTTCAATCAAGAACAAAAAGCAGCTATCACATATGATATGAAGAAACATCTTCGAATCATAGCAGGAGCTGGGAGCGGCAAAACGCAAACAATCTGTGCAAAAGCTGTTTATCTGATGACGCAAAAACAAGTAGACGAAGAACGCATACTAATGATCACTTTTACAAGGAACGCTGCAAATGAACTAAAAAAACGAGTAGATAATTTCAGCCAGAGAAAAACCGCTGTCCATATCGGAACATTCCATAGTATCTTTTTTAGAATATACAATGAAATTTGTCGAAAATTTCCTGAAGTAGCAGTGCAAGGAATACAAGGAGACTTTTCAAAGGATACTGCACAAAAAGTGAATGCTGTTTTGCAACAGCTGATACGTAAATATAATCTTTATATATTTGATCAATATGGAGAAAAAACGATTGCTTCTCGGTTAGACTATTGGCAGAATATGAACCTTTCAGTAGAAGAAATAGTTCAGTTAGTTAAAGAAAAATATGATTCCATTGATAAGAATGCACGACAGCCGATATCAGAACGACTGTATGGATTGCTCACGGAACTCCAAGAACAAAAAAGAAGCCAGCAATTGCTAGAGTTCAATGATGTACTCCAAAATCTGAAAAGCGCTTTGGAGAATGAGGAGATCCAGCATTATATCGGCCAAAAATATGATTATCTATTCATTGATGAATTTCAAGATACTAATCCGCTTCAATGGGAAATCGTGAAACGGATGACAAAGGAAAACAGGATCAAGTTGATTGTTGTTGGAGATGATGATCAGAGTATCTATGGATTCAGAGGATCAGAGCCAGCATACATCAAGAACTTTGAAAAAGAATATCCTACCAAAACTCTTTTCTTATTAACTAATTATCGTTCTCGGGCAGCTATTGTCCAAGGAGCAAATAGATTGATCAGCTATAATAAAAATGATCGGATACCAAAGGCGATGATTCCAGCACAAAAAGAAGCAGGCGTTATGGAAGCCTATTTGTTTTCTGATACTAAAGCAGAAAGTCAGTGGCTAATCAAACAAATTCAGACATTTATTAAAAAAAATGGGAAATATAAGGAATCAATCATATTGTACCGATCAGCTTCACAAACGCAGCAGCTTGTCCAATCTCTGCTGAAAACGAATATTCCTTTTGTACTGGAAGCAGATAGTCCATATGAAGGTATCTTTGGTATTAAGTCTTTCCAACATTTCTATCAAAAAATTGTTCATTGGCAAACAGCACTGAATCTGCAAAAGAAAAATCAGGCCTACCAGCAATTGCTCCGGCAGCTGATGGCAGATTGCTACCTGAAAAAAAGTGAATGCGATCAATACTTTTCTCCTAAATATCAGAATATAGCCGTTGCAGATTATATTTTGTCGATAAGACCCAATTTAAAATCCAAATCTGCAGAAATCCGAGAGTTTGAGGAAGCGTTGCGTAAAACAGACCAGCATCAAGAAATCTATTCGCTTGTTCAAAGCTATCTTCATCTGCCACGTATAGCTAAGGAAATCGACCAGAGTGATCAAGAATGGATACGAGAAGAAGTAAAGCAGCATGCTACTTTCAGAAGACTCCAAGCCTTATCGCAAGAAACCCAAGCGACAGCTAAAGAATTAAAAACCCGCTTGATTGCTTACAGACAAGGAAAACTTGATGCACTATGTATCCAGAGCATTCACAAAAGTAAAGGTCTTAGTTACCGAAATGTCTTTTTGATTGGTTGTAACGAAGGAAGTTTGCCTTATAACGGAGCGACAGAAAAGAAAGTAATCGACTTTAATGAAATAAAAGCAGAACCAGTGACGACGATAGAAGAAGAACGAAGACTATTTTATGTTGCGATGACTAGAGCAAGAAATCGTCTGTATCTATGTGTACCTCAAATGAAAAATTCAAGAAAATTGAAAGTATCGAGATTTATCAAAGAAACCGGGAGTCGTGTGAAAAAAGGAAAGTGATAGAAGAGAGGGTGTGACAGAAGTGGTCAGCTTCAAGAAAGAAGAAGGAATGTATGAAAATTGCTTCTCAAATTTTTGTGAAATTTCGGCTTATTTTCGAAGAAGCTACTTCTGGAACACAGTTTATTCGGAAAAAGGAGGTGTGACAAGAATTTTGTCACACCTCCCTTATTTATTTTGAAAATGAGAATACTATTATCAAAATAGAGAATATATAGAATAATTCTCATTATTCAAACGTAAATAATCAGTTATTTTGATTTTTTTTTATATTTTATTAGCTAATAATTGGTATTTTAAAAGAAATTACTGTAGAATTGGATTATGATTAAAAAAGAGTGAGAAAATGATAAAAGTATATACTTCGCCTAGCTGTACTTCCTGTAGAAAAGCAAGAGCATGGTTGCAAGCGAATCAACTTGAATTTGAAGAGAAGAATATTTTTGCCGAACCGTTAACAGAAAGTGAGATCAAAAAGATCTTGGCAGCGACTGAAGGAGGAGTTCAAGATATTATTTCCACTCGGTCGAAAATTTACGAAAAGCTGGGCATAGATTTTAACGAATTAACTTTAAAGCAAATGATCGTCTTATTCAAAGAATATCCTTCATTATTGAGACGACCTATTTTGATTGATGAAAAAAGAATACTAATCGGATTTAATGAAGATGAGATCCGGTCATTTGTCCCTCGTGAAATTCGATGTGTTGCCAGAAATCTGATCTATTTACAAAACAATAACATCTTAAATTCATAGGGAGGGAGCCTTCGTGGAAGTGAAAGTCTATGGATCAGCGCACTGTGTAACAAGTCTGAAGGCGAAACAATGGTTAGAACACCATCAATTGTCTTATCAATTTGTTGACTTAGAAGAACGCGATCTAAGTACAGAAGAAGCAGAAGAATTATGCAGTTTTGAAGAAGTGCAAGCAGAACAGCTATTTGCGACTTGGTCTGAGGCTTTTCACAACATTGCGATTGACCTTTCCTGTGTAGGAAAAAAACAACTGATTTTTTTATGCACACAACATACCAACCTCCTCAGACGTCCTTTGATTATTATCGATGAAGTTCTATTTATTGGATACAATGAGCAGTTGATGGAACAGCTTATCTTAAATAAATAGACTTTAACTGTTTTAATCAAGTCACTGAGCATTTCATACAGTTGTAACAGTCGAACACTTAGCATCAAGCGTGTTATGTGTTCTTTTTTTGACTTTATTTTTCTACTATAGAGAGAGACATGCTCAATTTATGTGGTCAAAATTCAAATCTAGGTGGGGATATAGAGTTAAAAATATATTGACATGTGTAAATTTACATGATATATTCATTTCTGTTGTTTTAAGTAGCAAAGCAATAAAATAGTATTTTAAAAAACATATAAAATAGTTGTTGACATGTTAGAAATGACATGATAAGATAACTGAGTCGTTAAAAAAGGACCACTTGTGAAGCTTGATTCTATCGAAAAAAACTTCAAAAAAGTTCTTGACAAATAACAAACGATAAGTTATGATAAATGAGTTGCTGAAAGATTTCGAGAAACGAAATCGAAAAAAACTTTTAAAAAAGAGTTGACAATTACTTGTCTCT
>NZ_JAPMLG010000015.1:0-42646 GCF_035726925.1 Enterococcus sp. E5-37 | reverse complement strand
GTAGTGAGGGGTTGCCCCTTGTGAGAGTAGGACGTCGCCACGCTGATGTTATTCCGGCATAGCTCAGTTGGTAGTAGCGCATGACTGTTAATCATGATGTCGTAGGTTCGAGTCCTACTGCCGGAGTTCTCATTTTGAGAAAGAGTATTGAGCTTCTTTCACTCTGGAGAGTTGTCCGAGAGGCCGAAGGAGCATGATTGGAAATCATGTAGATGGTGCAAACTGTCTCAAGGGTTCGAATCCCTTACTCTCCGTAGCAAATTTACCTGGCCCGTTGGTCAAGCGGTTAAGACACCGCCCTTTCACGGCGGTAACACGGGTTCGAATCCCGTACGGGTCATTTTAATTGAATGTTGGAGGTTTAGCTCAGCTGGGAGAGCATCTGCCTTACAAGCAGAGGGTCAGCGGTTCGATCCCGTTAACCTCCATAATGAACTGGTTCCGTGGTGTAGGGGTTAACATGCCTGCCTGTCACGCAGGAGATCGCGGGTTCGATTCCCGTCGGAACCGTCGTTCTTGTTATTCAATTAATAATTTTAAAATATGGCGCGGTAGCTCAGTTGGTAGAGCAACGGATTGAAGCTCCGTGTGTCGGCAGTTCGATTCTGTCCCGCGCCACCATGGAGGAGTAGCGAAGTGGCTAAACGCGACGGACTGTAAATCCGTTCCTTAGGGTTCAGTGGTTCGAATCCACTCTCCTCCATTTTATAGGGGCATAGTTTAAAGGTAGAACAGCGGTCTCCAAAACCGTTAGTGTGGGTTCAATTCCTGCTGCCCCTGCCATGGCGAATGTGGCGAAGTGGTTAACGCACCGGATTGTGGCTCCGGCATTCGTGGGTTCGATTCCCATCATTCGCCCTTTTTATTCTTGGGGTATAGCCAAGCGGTAAGGCAAGGGACTTTGACTCCCTCATGCGTTGGTTCGAATCCAGCTACCCCAGTTTCTATAATTTATTCTTTATTTTATAGATTGATAATAGTATAATGGCGGTATAGCCAAGTGGTAAGGCAGAGGTCTGCAAAACCTTCATCACCGGTTCAAATCCGGTTACCGCCTTAGTACTAATAAATCAACTTGCCGGCGTGGCGGAATTGGCAGACGCGCTGGACTCAAAATCCAGTGCCCGTTGAGGGCGTGCCGGTTCGACCCCGGCCGCCGGTATTGACTAAGATGTCTTCATCTTAGTTTTTTATTGAGAAATTAAATAACATCTTTTATGATGGCGAATGTGGCGAAGTGGTTAACGCACCGGATTGTGGCTCCGGCATTCGTGGGTTCGATTCCCATCATTCGCCCTTTATTCTTGGGGTATAGCCAAGCGGTAAGGCAAGGGACTTTGACTCCCTCATGCGTTGGTTCGAATCCAGCTACCCCAGTTATTATTTTTAAATTTGCCGGCGTGGCGGAATTGGCAGACGCGCTGGACTCAAAATCCAGTGTCCATTGAGGACGTGCCGGTTCGACCCCGGCCGCCGGTATAATTATCAATATAGCAACTTTCTTATAGAGAGTTGCTATATTTTTTTGTTTTTATGTAATTACCTCCAAATCAATTCGATACAAGTATTATCATAAAACGAGTAAAAAAGATATTGATAACGCTTTTATTATTTGTTAAACTATTTTTGTAAATTATGTAGGGTGCTACTATTCAATTAGGCACGACCTAAGAAAGGGTTCTTTCTTAGGTCGTTTTTTGTCTTTAAAAATTGTTTGGAGACAAAAATATGTATGAAGGAGTCTGCAAGTTGTTTTGTTTTATCATATAGAGGAGGTGAATTAACGGTGTATGTGATGAAAAAGCTGAATCATAATGCTGTATTGATCGATGACGATGGAATAGAAAAAATTGCGATGGGGAAAGGGATTGGCTTTTCTGCTAAAGTGAGTAAGCCATTTGATGTTGAGGATGCTGACAAATTATTTGTATTAGATTCTAAAGAAAAGATCAAACGATTCAGTGAGATAGTCTCGCAGATTCCAATCGAATTTATGGATTTTGCGGAAGAAGTGATTGAACTGATAACAGCTAGGATCTCCTCTCCATTAGATTCAAATATCTATATTACATTGACAGATCATATTTATTTTGCTATTCAACGAAAAAGAGAAGATAGAGATGTCACAGCAATTATGTTGCCAGAAATGAGATTCCTTTATCCAAATGAATATGATATAGCAATAGAAGTAGTCGAGCGAATCAATCATCGATATCAAACCGAGTTAGGGTCAAATGAAGTAGGATTCATCACTATGCATATCATTAATGCTGAGCTAGGAGAGCCTAATAGTTTAAAGAGCTTAAAAATAGTAGAAATGACGACCACGATTTTGTCCCATCTAGAAAAATCCTATTCAAACGTTTATGATAAAGAATCACTGACTTATCATCGCTTAATGGTTCATATCAAATTCCTGGTTAAACGCTTGATTTATCAGGAAGAAACGCCAGTAGAAAATATTGGTTTTTTTACTGAAACATTTAAACATAGCAAAGCGTATTGTACAGCACTAAAGATTAAAGATATCATCGAACAGCAATTTCAACTTGCCATTCAAGAAAATGAAATCATCTATTTGGCAATTCATCTAGCACGAATCTATTAAAATAAGGGCGTAACTATCTATAGGCGCAACCAAATGACACATAGTAAATGGACTATGATTATTTGGTTGCGCCTATTTTAGTAGAAAAAAGAAGGAGAATGAAATGGGAAAAGTGATTTTTAATTCGGATGATTTTGGCTATAGCCATGGTGTGAATTATGGGATTATGGATGCTTATCAGCGAGGAATTTTGACATCAACTACATTGATGGCAAATATGCCGGGTTTCGAGCACGCTGTGAAACTAAGAAAGGAAATGCCTAGGCTAGGTGTAGGAGTCCATTTAACATTGACGTGTGGCAAACCACTTCTCAAAACTGTCGATACTCTTATCGAAAGCGGAGAGTTCAGATCCTTATCTTATTATCAGCATCCATTTAACATTGACAAAGATCAACTGTATCAGGAATGGAATGCTCAGATTCAAAAAATTTATCATGCGGGGATCATACCAACTCATTTAGACAGTCATCATCATACTCATACTTTGGATGAAAATCAGGAGGTAGTTGTTACATTAGCAAAAAAATATGATTTGCCGGTTCGGAGCAACTTTGAACGAAAAGATGAAGTTCGTCATGTCGATTATTTTGAGCCTTGTTTCGATGTCGTAGGAGAAACTGATGAAAAAAAACGACAAATCAATACGAGTGTGGAAGAATATTTGGCAAGTTTACTCATGATATTGAGAGAAGATAAAACGATCGAAGTCATGTGTCACGCAGCGTATTTGGATCAGGAATTGTTAAATGGTTCAAGTTTTGTGTATCCTCGTACCCACCAAGTCGAATTTTTAATTCATTCAGCATTTGCTCAAAAAGTGAAAAATGATTCTTTGATTGAGTTAGTAACATATGAGGATATTTAATAGAGGAGGAATAAAAATGAATGTTAAATCAAATGTGCAGAAACTTGGAAGAGCGATGCTACTTCCAGTTGCAGCGATGCCATTAGCGGGATTGATCATGCGTTTATCAGCTGATGATATGCTGAACATCCCAGTAATCGGTGCAGCTGGAAATGCCGTTTTTGGAAACTTGGATATCTTATTTGCTATAGGAGTTGCAATCGGTTTTGCCAAAAATAAGGACAAAGGAATACCTGCACTTACTGGTTTTTTAGCGATTGCTACCTTGAAAAAAGGCTTAGAAATTATGGACCCAGAAGTGAATATGGGGATTTTTGGTGGAATTATTTCCGGTTTAGTAGCGGCATGGACGTATAATCGCTTTAAAGAACAAAAATTACCAGTAGTTTTTTCTTATTTTGCGGGCGAAAAATTCCCATTGACTATGGTGATGATTCTACAAACAATCGCAGCTGTTTTTTTAGGCTTTATCTGGCCGCTCATCCAAATTGGGATTGATAATTTTGCAAAACTGCTCGTTGATATGGGGGCATTAGGTGTGGGGATATTTATGTTTTTGAATCGTTTGCTGATCCCCTTTGGACTGCACCATGTGTTGAATACGTATATTTATTACGATTTAGGAAGCTATACATCTCCTAGCAAGGAAGTTTTCAGAGGAGAGATGACACGCTTTATCAACGGAGATCCTCAGGCTGGACTGTTTTTATCAGATTTTTTTGTAGTAATGATGTTTGGTATACCAGCTATATGTCTAGCTATCTATAAAGCAGCTTATAAAGAAAATAAAGAGATGGTCAAAGGAATCATGGGAAGCGGTGCAGGAACTTCATTTATTGCAAATATCACTGAGCCTGTTGAATTTAGTTTCATGTTTCTTTATCCTATGTTGTACGTGATCCATGCACTTTTTGCCGGTTTAGCAGGGATTGTCTGTTACTTATTCAATATACGAATTGGTTTTACATTCGGAGCATGTATTGTTGATTATCTCATCAATTTTCGAATCGCTACCAATGCTATTTTGATTCTTCCAATCGGAATTTTCTTTTTTGCCTTGTATTACGTTACTTTTTATTATTTGATCAATAAGAGAAACATTCAGACATTAGGACGTGAAGCTAAGGCAGAGTTTGGCAATGAAGTAACCTTAGAAGAAACAGAGTTAGGGTTAGCAAGTAAAAATTATGAATATATGGCAACAAAAATGCTACAAGCGTTTGGAGGAAAAGCCAATATCCTGGATGTCTATAGTTGTAATACACGCCTACGGGTAGAGGTAGTGGATCCCACCATGGTCGAGGAACAGCGAATCAAGCAATTAGGGATAAGCGGGATCATTAAACCAACTGAAAAAAATTATCAAATTATCATCGGCTTAGAAGTGACTTATGTTATGGCAGAATTCAATAAATTATTAGAAGAATAGAAAGGAAAAGATGATGATGAAAAAACAGATTATTACTATAGCTGGAGGCGGGAGTACGTATACACCAGGAATCGTTCAAGCCATTTTGAACAATGAAAAACGGTTGCCATTATCTGAAATACGTTTATATGATATTGATGAAGAAAGAAATATGGATATGTACTTGATTGTTAAATTTATGCTGAAAAGAAAAGGTTTTTCAAATATTCGCATTCGTGCAACGGATGATCCAAAGCTTGCTTTTACAGGATGCGATTTTGTTTTCTCACAAATTCGTGTTGGAGGATTGGAGATGCGAGAAAAGGACGAAAAGATTCCACTTAAACATGGATTAGTAGGACAAGAAACGTGTGGACTCGGAGGATTTGCTTATGGGATGCGCTCAATCAAAGGTTTATTGGAAATTGTTGATCATATACAAGACTATGCCCCCAAAGCATGGATTTTGAATTATACAAATCCAGAGTCGATCGTTTCTGAAGCTGTTCGTCGTAAATATCCGAATGTAAAAATGATTAATGCCTGTGATATGACTATTTCAATTGAAGAAACGATTGCAGTGAATTACGGTTATGATCGTAAGAATTGGATCGTTACGTATTATGGTTTAAACCACTTTGGCTGGTATACATCGATTTATGATAAAGAATTGCAACGAGAAATTATGCCAGAGATTATTGAAAAACTAACAACAAAAGAAATGCAAGTCGCCGATTTTAATATAGGAGACAAAACTTGGCAAAAAACCTTTCAAATGATGTCAGTCATCACGAAAAATTTTCCAAGTAATATCCCGAATAATTACTTAGAGTATTACTTATATCCTGATATGGTCATTGAGCATACTGACAAAGAGTATACACGTGCTAATATGGTCATGGATGGACGAGAGAAAAATACCAAAGAAATGGCTGATAAAATACGCCGCGGTATTGTGGAAGAAGTATTGAACTTTAATTTTGGGGAGCATGGACAATATATCGTCGATATAGCTATTTCCTTGTTGAATGATGATCGTCGTCGCTTTATGCTAATCGTTCCTAATCAAGGGGCGATTCCGAATCTACGGTCAGATGCAGTTGTTGAAATACCGGCATATGTTGGTGCAACTGGTGTGGAGCCAATTACACTAAGAAAACCAATCAGTGATTTTCATAAAGGATTGATGGAGGCACAAGTTGCAGCAGAGAAGTTACTAGTAGATGCTTACTTTGAAGGTTCTTATCAAAAAGCTTTACAAGCATTTACATTGAATCAAACCGTACCAAATGCTAGAGTCGCAAAAAAAATACTAGATGAAATGATCAAAGTAAACAAAAAATATTGGCCAGCATTAAAGTAGAGGTGATAAAAAGTGCATTTCTTTAAAACAAGAAACATTCTAAAAGCTGTAGCTAGTGGTCAAATTATTCCATTAACAGCAGTAAAAGACGAGGTCTTTTCTTCAAAAATGATAGGAGTTGGATACGCTATAACGAATCATGATGGATATATCCATGCGCCAGTTAAAGGAATAATCGATAATATATTTCCTACCCGACATGCCATAACGATCGAAAGTGAATCTGGCAGAAAAATACTGATCCATATGGGGTTAGATACGGTTGAACTCGAAGGAAGTCCGTTTCAGATACGGGTTGAAAGTAACCAGGAGGTAAAAGAAGGGACACTGTTAGCTATTATAGATTTGAAGAAGTTGGAGCAAGCACAAAAAGATACGGTGATCATTGTAGTTTCTCCAGGCATTTTTGAAGGAAATTTATTAAAACAAAACCAAGAAGTAAAGATTAAAGATAGTTGTTTTGAATTTTAGTGTACGATGAAAAAAGTTAAATAGGGTGATATTTATGGGTGAATTTACAAAATTTTTTTGAAATGATATGTTTCAATCACTAGATTTAATCATTTTGATTTTTGTTAATTATCGAATTTTTTTGTTGCTCCTATGATTTAGAAAACTTATTTTCAGGATTCTTAAAAATAAATTTGATTATTTAAGAGAATATATTGAAATAAAATTTCTTAATTATATAATTAGTTATGAACATTCTTTGCGTTGTCATGCAATGAATGGTTCATATTTTATTGAAAAGGAGTGGTTTTAGTGGAAAAGCTGATGAAATGGGTCGAAGAGAAACTTGTCCCACCAATGGCAAAAATTGGTACACAGCGTCATTTATTAGCAATTCGTAATGGGGTTGTTTCAACATTGTCATTGATTTTGATTGGGACATTTTTTATGGTCTTTATCAATTTACCGTTTCCTGGATGGAATGAATTTATTGCCCCTTATTCGGCAACGATTGTTTTACCCTTTAGGATGACGATGGGATTGATGGCTATTTATGCAACTTTTGTTATGGGTTCGGATCTAGCTAAATCATATGGATTAGATAGTGTGACAGGGGGTATATTATCTTTAGGAACGTTCTTTATGTTACAAGTTCCTGAAAACGTTTTAACTCCTGAAGAGGCACCTCTTGGCTGGGTCTTACCTATGAGTTCTTTGGGAGCATCTGGGATGTTTGCGGGGATCTTATCTATGATTTTTGCAGTGGAAGTATATCGTTTCTTTAAAAATCGAAATATTACTATCAAAATGCCAGAACAAGTGCCACCTGCTGTTGCCCGTAGTTTTGAGGCATTGATTCCAGGTGCAGTCATTTTAACAATTACTTGGCTGATTCGAAGCGTCGCGGGCTTTGATGTAAACGCCGCCTTATTATCGTTATTCGAGCCTTTAACCAATATTTTAGGGAATAATTTGCTTGGTGTTTTACTACCAATGTTTTTGATCCATTTGTTGTGGTCATTTGGTATCCATGGCATGAGTATTGTAGGGGCTGTTGTTCGTCCAATGTGGCTGATCATGTTGGATGAGAATGCAAAGGCATTGGCAGATGGTACAGCTGCCACCCAATTACCCTATATCGCTCCTGAACAGTTTTATCAATGGACGGTAACAATTGGTGGTGCAGGAGCAACGATCGTGGTATCTGTTTTGTTTATATTCTTCTGTAAATCAAAATTCTTGAAAGAGGTTGGTCGTTTTTCTATTATTCCTGGTATCTTCAATATCAATGAGCCCATGATTTTTGGAGCTCCTATGATGTTGAATCCTTACATGTTCATCCCGTTCAACTTAGTTCCTTTAGTTTTGACTATTATCAGTTATTTTGCAGTCAAATTAGAAATGGTCAATAGATTTACTGTTTTGCCAACATGGACATTACCAGCTCCAATCGGCGGTTATCTTTCAGCAGGAAATGACTGGCGTGTTGTTATTTTGATCATGATCAACACATTGATAGCATTTATTATCTATTATCCATTTGTAAAAGCTTATGATAAAAAGATGCTGTCAGATGAACAAAGTCGTGGAGAAAACGAAGTCCAAACTGTCTAAGTTTGGTTTTTAGAAGGTGGGAAACAATGTATTGGCTGATTTTATTTTTTGTTTTTATCTTTTTATTAACGGCTAGTCACCTTATATTGAATATGCTAGCTACATATCATATTCAAATCAATCGATGGATTTGGGCACTGGCATCATTTTTGATCGTGATTCTTCCAAAGATCATTGTACCGCATATGAATGTTTTGTTTTCATGGGGGACATATGTACTTTGTGGAATTTTTGCTATCAATTTTATGATCGAGCAGCATAGATGGTTTGTCACATCGAAGCTTTAAATGTTCTAAAAGTGGTTGTGACAGAAGTGGTTAGCTTCAAGAAATAAGAAGAAATTTACAAATAAGAAGAAATTTACGAAAATTGCTTCTTAAATTTTTGTGAAATGTTGGCTTATTTTTCGTTTGGTTGAACTTATTACCGCAGATGCAAGCTTTTGACCACCGTTTATTCGGAATATGGGACTGTGACAAGGCTTTTGTCACAGCCCTTTTTTACATAAAGATTATTATTGTTTTAACTGTTTTGGCAGAAAGAAGGAGGCAAAAATGAAAATTTTATCAGCAATGGATTTAGAATTAGTAGATCTACTACCAAAGTGATCAAGTCAAATATAGATTTGGGAGCTTACAACCATATAGTAGGGGCTGCAGTATGGTGTATGAATGGTAATATGTATGATGAGAGTGTTTATTCAAATCATGAAACGTGTATAGAAATAATTGCGCTGGGAATAGCAATCAGTCATGGTGAACGTGACTTTTAGTGTATCGTTGCTGACGACATAGAACATTCTGACATGATCTACTCAGCATGTGGGGATTGCTGGCAGTTTATATAGGAGTATGCATCGGATTGCGAGATCATTGTCTCAACAGAAGAGGGAGGTTGATTATTAAAGATAAAGTGGTAAATCCTACATTTGATTTAGTAATTGTTGAGGGGACTAGCAGCACAAATCTCTACAAAGCGATGCTTCTAGATCTATATGACACACTTTAAGAAAATGTATTTGCCTAATTATTATGGTCTTTCTTTTGAAGAAACGTTGAGATGATCCAACCAGAGAAAGGTGTCAAAGAATTTGACTAAGAATAAATGGCAGACGCTACCTATGCTCATTTGGATAGCGTCAGATCTTTTATTTTAAGGATGATTTTGTGTTTTTTAGACACCGTAATTTAAGTAACTCTAACTTTTCAATCCACTATTTACTTTTTTTGTATTTTCACTGTCTGGGTCTCGAATAGCGAAATTACTGATGAGTCTCTATTAAAAAAGCTTTTTCTACTTGAAACTATATTGGGTGGTTGCTCAGGAAGGTTTCGATTTCTTGAATTGCTTGTTGTGGACCATTTATTGGAAAAACGGCTTGCAGCGTGCGTGCCTGCTGACGAATCTTGGGTGAAGAAACTTCGCGCAGAGCAATCTGCAGTTTTCTTTCAGTCACTGGTTTTGTGAGGGCGATTGCGTTTCCGTATTTTACACAATAGTCAATATTACAGCTTTGCTCAAATTGCATCCCCACACCGATAAACGGTTTGCCGGATTCACAGGCAGTTTGGACGGTCCCTTCCCCGCCGTGGATAAAAGAAAAATCAATAAATTCATGCAAAAGATGACTAGACAGATATTCTGTTATTAAAAGATCTTCTGAGTCAGATTGAATGTCATCAAGCAGATAGTCAATAGGTGCAATAACCGCTAGATCCGGTTGTTTTTGTAAGAAGAACAAAATTTTGCGTAACATACGCGGATTGCCTGAACTACCCATTGCGAAATAGATAATACGTTTTCTTTCTTGTTGCTTTCGCTGTATAAAAGTTAGCACTTCTTCAGGCAAGGAAGTACTGAGCTTAGCAAAAATTGGACCAACGATTCGATAATTTTCCGGCAGCTGTTCTTCTTCCAAAAATAATTTAGGCGTTGTGATGAGATTTAGATCAGCATCCATCATTTGTAAACTTGTTTTTGGTAAAGGAAGCATTTCTTTTTGTGCAGCGTGTTTGAAGGCATTGGGGATCCATCGGGTATTTACTATACGCTTTTTTGTCCAGTGCCAAAGGGGATTGCTTAAAGGGCCGAAGAAACGTAACTCGTGGGGCATCAGCGCATGCTCTGATTGAAAAAAAGGTTCACTCAAAGCATAGGGTTTAACATATACTAAAGGAATCTTTTTACTGCGGGCCGATAAAAAAATTGTCACATTCGAACCTGTCACAATCAGTCGAGGCTCAAACTTAGCAATCAGACTCTGTTCACTAGTGATACGAGAGGCAACCATTTCTTTGGTAAAAGGGTTTTTAAGTGTACGCAACTGGTCAAATTTTATGATTTGTTCTTCTTGTTTTTTCGTAAGGATCGGCGCTAGTAAATGATACTCAAAGCCACTTTCTGTGATCAAAGGAGCAAAAGTTTTAGAAAAGCCAAAGAATACACAGTAATAACGGTCTTTCATAGCTTTGGCAACCTCAATCATTCGTGTTGTCTCAGCTAAATTGAATACTGCAGGAGCAAAAAGAATTGTCTTCATGAAATCCTCCTTATTGGAATGAGTCTATCCCTTCGTTTCTTACTAGTATACTAAAAAACACAGCGTTCGAGTAGCCTATGTATATTTTGAATATTAAACTGTCTCTCGCTGTTTTCACAACTTCTAAATTTAAATTTTGTAATCAAGTTGAAACTCCAATTTTCAAAAAAACACGCAACAATTTTTTGATCGATTTATATGTTGTGCCAGATAAATACGAGAAGTTGTGTCATTAAAAATAAACATGATGATTGAGAACATAAAAAAATAAAATAATTATATTAATTGATAGGTGTGCTGTCGTCATTATACACACGTAAGAAAGAAATAGTTATGTTTAAAAATATTCTTAGACTTTCTCGCCATGACAATTTTCACTATGTGTTATAACTGTAAACGATAATTATTCAGATAACACAAAAAGAAATCAAGGAGCAGATACGCCAGTTGTTTAATTTGAATATTATTTTAAAATTAAAATTTTTATTCTGTTCTAAACATTTTTGGTTGTTTAGAACTTTTTTTTGTGTATGATATAAAGGAGAAATAATTTTTTAAAGGGAAGGAAATTGTTTTGATTAAAGTAGATGGAGCGTTACTAAAAGAATACCGAAAGAAAAAGGGGTTAACACAAGTACAATTAGCAGAAGGCATTTGTGAACAAGCAACTGTCAGCAATATCGAAAACAAGAATATGTCGCCAGGCATCAATATCTTAAGTGCGCTTTGCAAAAAGCTGAATGTCGAGATCTCCGATATATTAGTAGAAACAGAAGAAGACAAAATCAGGAAAAAAATAAATGAGATTCAATCATTGAATTCTGTATCAAAATACCAAGAATCTTATAAAATTTTACAAACGATCGATCAGGAAAAAGTAAGTAATTCTGATCTTTTAAATCAAATTTTATTTTATCAAGGACTGCTTGATCATCTTTATGCGAAAAAACCAGATGCAGCATTATTTTATTTTAATCAAGTGTTGGAACAAACGACCGAAACAGATATCCATCACTTACAAGCAGCTGCAAACGTGGCAATGATCTACTTGTCAAAAGGAGAATTAGATTTTGCGAAAGTTTATGTGGAGCGTACACTTAAAATCTTGAGTGAGACTGATTTTGATAATCTGATGGTCTGCATTGTATATTATGATATCGCCACCTATTACCGCAAAATCGAGGATTATGATAAAGCAATCCAATTATGTGAGAAGGGTATTGAGTATAATAAGAAACATAAATCAACTTATACATTGGAATACTTGCTTTATGAAATTGCTTCTTGTCATAAGCAATTAGGAGAAGACGATTATTTAGAAAGATATATGGACGCAAAAAAAATAGCGCGTTTCAACGGAAATGATTACGCGGTAAAGGTGATTGAAAACGACCTGAAATAAAGTGGTTGTGAAATCAGTGTTCTGATTTGAATACCGTTTATTCGAAAAAAGGAGGTGTGACTTTTGTCACACCTCCTTTTTTCGATATTGTTTGATTCCTATTTAGGCAACATATAACGGTTATAAAAGAAGCAATAGATTATGATGGTATCGATTGGATGGATACATCTTGGGATTCCTTTATCAATTTGAACGTAGTGTGTTTTTTATTAGAACTTATAACTGTAAAAAATGGTGTTTTAACCAGTTTTTCGATAATCTTAACTACCTAAACAAGCATATTTACATCATAATTCTTAAAATGAATCTACTTGAATGGTTTTTATCCCCGTATTTCTGATCTCCTCTAATACTTTTTCAGAACAAAATTTATCAGTGATCAAATAGTCAAAGACAGAAATATCAGCAATCTTGAATTTTGACGTCAGTCCGATTTTTCGATGATCAGCGACTAAAATCTTACATTTGATTGTCTTGTTGACCATCATTTCGTTGATCGTTGATTCATTTAATATCTTTGTTGTGACCCCATGTACTACATCGACTCCGCTACAGCCAATGATACAAATGTCTGCATTGACTGAAGAAATCGTATTTAATGCGATGTCGCCCACTAGTGCTTCTTTTGGAAAGCGCATCTCTCCACCAGTTAAAATATAACTACAATTATCTTTGTGCGGAGAGTAATTGATTTTCACGTTGTTTGTAATGACTGTCAAATGGTTAGATTGAAGAAAATCCAGTGTTTTCAACGCAGTCGAGCTAGAATTGATAAACAGCGTATCATAATCGTTAATGTATTTACTAGCTTCTCTGGCAATCGCTTGTTTAATCCTTTCAGGACCAGATTGATCAAAATCAGTCTGGTTTTTGTAATTATAAGAACAATAACCGTAATTGCGTATGATCTCGTTTTTTTCTTCTAATAAATTTAAATCTCTGCGTATCGTACTAATAGATACATCCAGAGATTCAGCTAATTCAAAAGTTGACAATTGTTCGGTTTGCTGAAGCAGTTCCAAAATTTCTTTTTGACGTTTTTCAATATTGACAAGTGAGTTTTTCATGACTTTTGCCTCCTAAGGGACATCTTGATCCATGGGTTTATTTGACTAGTTGTTCATTTAAACATTCATATCTGTCTTTATTATACTGAAACAATCATTGGTTACTGAAAGAAAATCATATAAAAAACAAACGGTCATATAAAAGGGTTTTCATGGATGCTGATACACATTAATATTTACTTGTAAGTTGTAACAACGATATGGGGGGAGCAAGCAAATGAGTAAAACTGTCAATGAAGTAACAAAAGAAAAGTGGTTAGTAGAAACATTTCCTGAGTGGGGCACATACTTGAATGAAGAAATCGAAACAGAAGTAGTGGATCCTGGAACTTTTGCTATGTGGTGGTTAGGCTGTACGGGAATTTGGCTGAAAAGTCATGAAGGAACGAATATTTTATGTGATCTATGGTGTGGGACGGGAAAACGTAGTCATGGGAATGGCATGATGAAAAAAGGCCATCAGATGATGCGTATGAGTGGCGTTCAAAATATGCAGCCTAATTTACGTACTCAGCCTTTCGTAATCGATCCTTTTGCGATAAAAAATGTAGACGCTTTAATCGTTACACATATCCATTCCGATCATCTAGATATCCATACAGCCGCAGCAGTTCATCAAAATTGTCCTGAAGCAACATTCATTGGGCCAAAAGAAGTGGTTCGCACGTGGCAAAAATGGGGAATTCCTGAAGAAAAAACGATTACAGTAAAGCCAGGTGATGCAGTCAAAATCAAAGACATCAATGTAGTAGCTTTAGAAGCGTTTGATCGGACAGCGTTGGTCACTTGTGAAGATCCAGAAGAGGTATTAAAAGGAAAAATGCCTCAGGAGATGGATCAAATTGCAGTAAACTATTTATTCGAAACATCAGGAGGGAATCTTTATCATGCAGGAGATTCACATTACTCCAATTTATTTGCCAAACATGGTAATGAACACAAAATCGATGTCTGTTTAGGGGCCTATGGTGAAAACCCACGAGGGATAACAGACAAAGTTACTTCTGTTGATATGCTGCGCATGGCGGAGTCATTGAACGCAAAAGTAGTGATTCCTGTCCACTACGATATTTGGTCTAATTTTATGGCTGATCCAAAAGAGATCACTGAAATTTGGAAATTCAAAAAGGATCGCCTGAAGTATGGATTTAAACCTTATATCTGGCAAGTAGGCGGGAAATTCATCTATCCGACAAACAAAGATGATCTTGAGTTTAATTTTTATCGAGGATTTGAAGATGTCTTCTCGATTGAAAATGATACACCGTTTCCGTCGTTTTTATAAGAAAGAAGGGGAGTTTCTTGCTGAAATACTTTTTTGACCATCAATTGATTCATTACCCAGATAAAGAAATCACGGATTGGCGTGAAGCTATCGCCGAAAGCTGTCTTGTATTGATCGATAAGGAAATTATTGATGAAACGTATGTGGAGGAGATTATCCATTGTGTAGAAAAATACGGTCCTTATATTGTGATTGCACCTCAAGTAGCAATGCCACATTCTTCAGAAAAAAGTGATGGTGTTTTTGGAACAGCTATTTCATTTACCAAATTGAAGCAGCCAATCCGTTTTGAAAGTGAAGGGGAGAATGAGGAGAAAACGGCTAGTTTGTTTTTTACACTCGCAGCAAAAGATCCAGAAGAACATCTAGAAAATATCCAAAAATTATCCGAATTATTAATGACAGATGGATTGGTTGAGCGTCTCATCTCTACGAACTCCATCGATGATTACCAAGTTGTGATGGCAGAATATAATTAATTGATAGAGGAGAAAAAAGATGGGGGAATTTTTGTTAAGCATTTGGACGTATTTTGCAACAAATATCTTGACGCAGCCAGCATACCTGATTGGTTTTATCGTGTTATTAGGCTATATTTTGCTGAAACGCCCGCTTCATGAATGCATCGCTGGATTCTTAAAGGCAACGGTCGGTTACTTTATTTTGACTGTTGGCTCTGGTGGTTTGGTCAATAATTTTCGGCCAATCTTGGTTGGACTAAAGGAACGGTTCAATTTGGATGCCATGGTTACAGATCCTTATTTTGGACAAAATGCTGTGGATGCTGGATTAATGGAGACATTTGGCCGTACCTTTGGAGATGTGATGATTTTATTACTGATTGCATTTGTTTTAAATATCTTATTAGTCCGTTTTCAGAAATATACGAAACTGCGTTCCGTTTTCACTACCGGAAACGTTCAGGTTCAACAAGCAGCTACCGCTTTTTGGATTTTACTGTTTTGCTTTCCTGATCTAGGTAGGATACAAGTATTGATTTTTATGGGACTGATTTTAGGTTGTTATTGGGCAGTAGCTTCTAACTTAACAGTAGGAATCACGCAGGAATTGACAGAAGGTGCCGGATTTGCAGTGGCACATCAGCAAATGTTCGGAATCTTTATATTTGCAAAATTAGCTGAGTGGATGAAAAAGCGGGATGAAAAGAAAAATAGATCAATCAAGCAAGACAAAAAAATCGAAGATATCAAATTACCAGGATTCTTGTCGATTTTCAATGAGAATATGGTTGCTACTTCGTTACTCATGCTATTTTTCTTTGGGATCATTCTGATTGTACTAGGCAAAGATTATTTGATTCAAGCGCAATTCATGCAAGAAGGGCAGAGTTTCTTATTCTACATTATGACGACTTCTTTAAATTTTGCGGTATATCTGGCGATCTTGCAATTAGGTGTTCGGACATTCGTCGATGAACTAACTCAATCTTTCCAAGGAATCTCAAACACGATTTTACCAGGAGCTGTTCCAGGAATTGACGTAGCTGCTACTTTTGGCTTTGGTTCGCCAAATGCGGTAACGATTGGGTTCTTGTTTGGTGCTTTGGGACAGTTTTTGATGATTGGTTTACTGATTTTATTGAAATCACCAACGATCGTCATAGCCGGTTTCATTCCGTTGTTCTTTGATAATGCCGTTATAGCAGTTTATGCCAATAACCGAGGTGGATTCAAAGCCGCTTGCCTGTTCCCGTTTCTTTCAGGAATCATACAAGTAGGCGGTTCAGCATTATTCGCTACATGGATTGGGATGTCAACATATGGTGGTTATATCGGGATGTTCGACTGGGCAACAGCTTGGCCATTGTTTACAGTAATCATGAAAGTCCTAGGTTATGCTGGAATTGCCGTAGTTGTCATTGGTTTATTGGCTATTCCGCAGTTACAATACCGGAAAAATCCTGAGGGTTATTTTTTGATTGTAGAAGACTATGACACATATGCAGAAAAGCAGAGAGTATAAAAGAAAATCTGATTAGACAACACTCATAATGGAGGGATTAAGATGAGAATTTTAGTATCGTGTGCAAATGGATCAGGAACAAGCTTGATGATGATGAGAAGTGTGGAAAAAGCAATGAAAGAACTAAACGTACCAATTACCAAAATCCATCATTGTGCCATTTCAGAGGGAAAAAGTTCAGCTGGCCAATACGATGTAGTTTTTACGCCAGTCAATTTTTTGAATATGTTTACTCAGGCAGAGAAAAAAGGAGTTACAGTTATCGGTATCAAAAATGTGATGTCAGCCAAAGAAATCAGTGAAAAATTTGCTGAAACAAAGTGGTACCAAAAAAACAAGTAAAGGAAGGAACTAAGATGAGCAGGCCGAATTTGCAAATTGCGTTAGATCACAATGACTTAGAACATGCATTAGGAGATGTTATGAAAGTTGGTGATGTAGTAGATATTATTGAAGTGGGCACAATTCTTTGCTTACAGGAAGGACAAAAAGCGATTCGCTGTATTCGCAGTATGTTCCCAGATAAAAAACTAGTCGCTGATACGAAATGTGCAGACGCTGGAGGAACAGTGGCGAGTAATGTTGCAAAAGCAGGAGCAGACTGGATGACAGTCATTTGTTGTGCAACGATTCCAACTATGGAAGCAGCACAAAAAGAAATAGGTGAATTGCAAGTAGAACTCTACGGCAATTGGACTTTTGAACAAGCCATGGATTGGCATAACATCGGTATCCGGCAGGTAATCTACCATCAAAGCCGTGATGCGCTGTTATCTGGTGAAACTTGGGGTGAAAAAGATTTATCGAAGATCAAAAAACTGATTGAACTAGGCTTTAATGTTTCTGTAACTGGTGGATTAAATCCACACACATTACACTTATTTGAAGGGATCGATGTGTATACCTTTATCACTGGTCGTGGTATTACAGCAGCAAATGATCCGATGAAGGCCGCACAAAACTTCAAAGATGAGATCATTCGTATCTGGGGGTAAGGAAATGGCTCAAATTGGGATTTATGAAAAAGCATTACCCAAAGATATTTCATGGAAAGAACGTTTTTCCCTTGTAAAAGAAATGGACTTCGATTTTATCGAGATGTCGATTGATGAGACGGATGAGCGGTTAGCACGATTAGATTGGTCTGAAGAAAAGATAGCTGAGCTGAGAGAAGAGATGTTCAGCTCCGGTGTACGTATCCATTCGATTTGTTTAAGTGCGCATCGGCGATTTCCGTTTGGTTCTGCTGATCCAGAAAAGAAAAAAGCAGCGAAACAACTAATGAAAAAAGCAATCCATTTGGCGCATAATCTAAGCGTCAAAGTAATCCAAATAGCTGGATACGATGTTTATTATGAAGAGAAATCAATGAATTCCAGAGAAGACTTTATCGAAGGAATAAAAGAAAGCGTAAAGGAAGCTTCTAAATATGGCATCATTCTTTCCGTGGAAATCATGGATGATCCATTTATGAACTCCATTTCAAAATTTTTAGAAATCAAAGAACAGATTCATTCCCCTTTTCTACAAGTATATCCAGACCTAGGCAATTTGTCCGCATGGCCGGAAAATAATCCGGCTCGAGAACTTGAGAAAGGGATCGATTATATCACTGCTATCCACTTAAAAGATACTTACCCTGTAACAAAAGAATATTCAGGAAAGTTTCGAGATGTTCCTTTTGGTAGCGGTTGTGTTGATTTTCTTGGATTATTAAGACATTTGAAACGTCTAGATTATGATGGAACATTTCTGATTGAAATGTGGAGTGAAAAAAGCCAAGACTTTCGAAGAGAAATCCAGCAGGCAAAAGACTACTTAAGTTCTAAATTGAAGGAGGCTGGCTATGATGTCTTGTGAAGAAAAAATTGCAGCAATGAAGCAACGTGTCCTTGAAGCAAATCTGGCATTGCCGCGATACGGATTAGTCAAATTGACTTGGGGCAATGTGAGTGAAGTGGACCGTGAGCTAGGAGTCATCGTCATTAAGCCAAGCGGTGTCAGATATGAATGCATGCAAGCAGATCAAATGGTGGTAACAGATTTGTCGGGAAATATAATAGAAGAAGATAGCTTAAAACCATCTTCAGATCTGCCCACACATGTTGTTTTATATCAAACTTTTGAAGATATAACTGCTATTACTCATACTCATTCCACGCACTCCGTCATGTGGGCGCAAGCAGGACGCGATTTGCCAGCTTATGGCACGACTCATGCTGATGCTTTTTATGGTAAGGTTCCTTGTACACGCCAATTAACGAAAGAAGAAGTAAGAGAAGCTTACGAAGTTCATACAGGGAATGTGATTGTCGAGACGTTTAAGGAAAGAAAATTAGATCCAAACGAAGTCTCTGGAGTACTTGTCTATGGACATGGACCGTTCACATGGGGGGATTCACCTATGAAAGCAGTAGAAAACAGTTTGATCTTAGATGAAATTTGTCTGATGGCCAAAGAAAACGAGCTGATCAACCCCAATATATGTGAAATCCCGCAATATTTACTAGATAAACATTATTTTCGTAAACATGGAAAGTATGCATACTACGGGCAATAGAAATCCTGGATCAAGTGTAGAAACTCCAAAATTAATACTTGTTAAAATGAATTAGAGGTTGTGAAAAAATCTTATCACAACCTTTTTTGTATATCAAAAAAGCTTATATCTTAAAAGAAAAGCTGAATTCTAAGGAATCGAGAGAATTTTTACAGGAGAATTGTAAGAGATAGACTAAATAATCAAAGACTTATATAATTAAATGAAGAAATATTATAAGAAAGGAAGAAAAAAATGAATGTTGATTCCATTATAATCGATGAGATTTCTGAATTATATAAGAGCGTTGGTTGGACGAATTACACAAAAGACACTGCAAGGTTAGCTAGAGCATTTGAACAATCTGAATCTCTGATAAAGCGTAATGGGGAAGGGAAGATTATCGGAATCGTTCGTTGGATCACTGATTTTGCGACGATCGCATTTATTCAAGATATCCTCATTCATCCGAGATATCAGCGCCAAGGAATAGGCAAAGTGCTTTTGAATGAAGCTTTGGAGAAGATCACTAGTTATGGACCAGTCCAAATCGAATTATTGACAGATGATACTGAGAAAACAAAAAAATTTTATGAATCAGTAGGATTTGTTCAAGTAAAGGAAATGGGTGGTATTTCTTATGTCATAGATACTAGAAGGAAAAAGGTGCTTTTTGGTAATGACAAATAACATATAATAACGTACAAAAGAAAAAATTCTAGCTTAGTTCTTTAGAAAAACAAGAGGATAGACTTAGTATCACTCAATCTATCCTCCAATGCTCAGCTATTTTATTTTTTTACTCACCTCTTTATCAAATACAATTTTTTGCAAATTCGAACTAATATAAAAAATGAACACATGTTTTTTTTTTAAAGCAAATGCTATGCGATAATTTTTTTTATTAATTTTAACTTTCATCTCGTATATTCTTTTTGCCGAACGAGTACGCACTGGCTTTATACGAAAAAAATTATGCTCCAAATACTCTGTCACTTTGTGGGAAATTGCTTCTTTATACATGAAATGTTCTTCTTGTGGAAATTGCTTAAGTAGTTCACTGTCAAATTCAACAGTATAATCCATGTTTTATTTCCTTTCTATACTGATACATTATAAAAATAAACAATTTTATAAGTCTCTATATTTCATGATGAATGACAAGTATATTTGATTCATCTTGATATAGCTCTACGAGATCTCCAATTCCAGGATACATATTGAAATAATCATATGGTATACAAACGTTTATTTTTTTTCAATTGTCAACACTGCGTCTTCTTCTTCTAATTCTATAATCTTAGCAATTTGTACGTCGCTTTTCATGTGTGATCTTCCTTTCTATACATTGGATTTACTTTTCGATGATATCTACAACAGCTTTGCCACAAGTCAGTTCTTTTTCTAGCTCGTTCTTTATTTTTATGGCACATGGTTTGGAAAAAGGAGCAGCTTCTTTCCATGAACCAAGTAAAGGATATTCGTTACTGATACCTTTCACATATTGTTTGTTTTTGACGCCATTTGTTTTTACTTCTACATAATACATTTGATCCTCTTCTTTCTTGCTGTTTTTAGTTAATATTCAAATATATGTAAGTGAAAATGATTATGTATCTATATCTTTATGATAAATAAAAAGAATCAATTTGAAAGTTTTTTTCACTCGATATAACTAATTTGAATAATATATATAATAAAAGGCTATTGTTCTTAAAATATAAATAGTATATAAAGAGATTGAAGGTAATGCTCAAATGAACATTACCTTCAATCTTAATGATGCCTATAACTAACGTAATAAAAACCTGAAACAAAAATAGCTCCACCGATGATATTTCCAATATAAACGGGGATAAAATTCGAGAGAAATTCTAACCAAGTCGCTTGACCTTCAAATATGGCAGCAGGTATCACAAAACAGTTGGCCACACTATGCTGGAAACCGATTGCCACAAAAATCATGACTGGAAACCAAATCGTTAGTACTTTGCCGGCCGCATCTTTTGCTCCATATGATAACCATAACGCTAAACCGACAAACCAATTACAACCTATTCCGGAGCCTAATGCTTGCCACCAAGAAACAGCGATTTTATGATCAGCAATATGAATCACTTGGTCGAGATAGACACCTGAATGAGTTAAACCAACAAAGTGTCCAAAGAAATAAGCAACGAAAATTGCACCAATAATATTTGCAAAAGTAATCACTGACCAATTCTTAACCAGCTGTGAGAATGTGACTTTTTTATCCATAAAGGCAATCGCCACAGCCATCATATTTCCGGTGATCAATTCACCACCGCCAAGAAGGATGACCAGCAGGCCGATAGGAAAAACCGAGGCACCAACTAAACTAGTCAAGCTAGCCATAGATTCTGGGATAGAAGCAGAGACTCGTACGTATGCCAAATAACCTAGAGAAATCATGGCTCCTCCGATAAAACCTAAAATCAGTTTAGCTAAGATAGGTTTATGTATTTTTTTCGTTCCAAGATGAATACTGAGTTCCATAATTTCTTCTGGTGTGTGCATAATACTTCGATTCCTACTTTCTTAATGAATTTTCATGTGATAAAATATAGTGAAAAAATTCACATTTTCTTTGTTGATTATATCATCTTATTATTTATATGTGCATATTATTGTAAAATTTTCTATTTAATCACATTTGATTCTAAAGAAGAAACAAAAATAAAAGTCATGTATATGGTGGTCAAAAAGTAAGTAATATCAGTTATTAAATTTCCTGTAAATTTTCTTGAAACTACAGCATATTATTACTTTAAAACAATCTACATTTTTTATAAAAAAGGAAATGAATAACTGAAAAAAATTATTATAGGAGAGAAAAAATGTCAAAATCTAAAAAAAATATCACCATAATTGGTTTAGGCTTAACCGTATATTTATTTACAGAATTTGTTTATAGACATGTGAATTTATTTGCAGAACCTTTATTTGTATTATACGAATCAAATTCCTCAATCGTCAGTGAACTTGCTAATTTAATGATAGCATTGCTGTTTACTCCCGCGTTGAGAGTCATAACTATTTTGGTCTGTTTAGTGCTATTGTTTTTTGTTAATAAAAAGAAATAACGTAGTATTTCAAAAGACAAAGAAGTGGGATGATGATTGCTATAGTATGTTATACGTGGTGCTAGTCAAGTGATAATAAACAAAAAAAGAAACACGCAATAAAGTTTATTTCAAAACTTTATTGCGTGTTTCTTTTTTAGATTTTTTATATCTGTTGCTTTAGTAGTTACCAATAGTTTTCGCTTAATCAATCAAAACGATTTTTTGTTTATTGTATTCTTTACGAACCTTTTCAGGAATTTCTTCTGAAATAAGATAGGTAAGGTCTTCAATTGGCCCGACGATATGATTACTGATGGTGCCGAATTTATCATTAGTTATCATCCCAAGTACTTCAGTAGAAATACGTATCATCTCACGTTTAATGTCGGATTCTTGCATAGTTGGCACGCTCGTTCCAACATCTAGATCTATGTTATAAATACCCATAATATAAAGGTCAGCTCGAATGTTTTGTAGTTGCTTATAAGCTTGTACCCCAATATTGATCATAGATTGTTTATAAAAAGTACCGCCAATATTGATAATTTCCAAATTAGGATGCTGTGCTAATGCTATGGCAATCGGCGGGCTATTGGTAATGATTGTTGCACGAAAATCTTGTGGGATTTCTTTTGCTAAAGCCAAGTTAGTTGTACTTCCATCAATGATGATGACAGATTCTTCTTTTAAAAAAGGGAGGGCTTTATGAGCTAATGCAGTTTTTTGTTCGCTAGCTACAGTTTCTCGGTAGTTAAAATTGGTAATTGGTGGACCAACACGTAAAGCGCCGCTGTGTACTCTTTTTAAGAGACCTTGGCTATCCAAATCTTTCAAATCTCGTCGAATCGTGTCTTCGGATACATTGAAACGTTGACTTAAATCACTAGCGATAACTTTTTGTTCTGCGTTTAATAAATCTAGAATTTTTTGATGACGTTCTAATTTCAACATGTTGCGTGCTCCTTCTTATTTATTCTTGTTTATCATGTCATTTATGCGTTTTTATGTCAATAATTTCCGTTTTTAATACACTAAAACGGCATAAACAAGCAAAAACAAAATATTTTTATGCAGTTTTATGTTTACTAGTATTTGTTAAGCGGTTACAATGAGGGAGTAATTAAAGGAGGGAATGTATGGAGAAAAAAATTATTTTGTCGCCTTCACTTATGTGTGGGGATCTAGCAAATTTGGAAGGAAGCATCCAAGAACTAGAAAGTATTGGGATGGATTCCTTGCATATTGACGTGATTGACGGTTCTTTTAGTCCCAGTATGCCTTTAGGGATCGAAACAATCAAAAGAATTAGAGAAATCACTTCAATGAATTTTGATGTACACATCATGGCTAAGGATAACGATTTTTTTATTGGAGAAATGTTGAAAATTGGCGTAGAGAGCATTACTTTTCATTATGAAACAAGCCTCCATATTGATCGATATATCCAGCTCATCAAGAATTCTGGAACAAAAGTAGGGATAGCTTTGAATCCAGCAACTCCGTTAAATGTATTACAATATATTTTACCCGAGATTGATAGGATTTGTTTGATGCTGATTAATCCAGGTTTTGCAACAAACAAGTCAGAAAAACAAATTTCTTACGCGCTAAAAAAAATTACAGATCTTTGCCAGTTAGTAAATGAGAAAGAGTTAGCAGTAGATATCCAAGTGGATGGACGGGTATCGTTAGAAATGATCCCGGGATTATTAGATGCAGGCGCAACAAATCTGGTATTAGGAAGTACAAGTTTGTTTCTTAAAGGAAATACATTAGCAGAAAATCAAAAACTACTTTATCAAGCGATGAAGCAATCAGTTAGGAAAAATCAATAGATGTAGTGGTCCTGAATAATAGAAATGGAGGGGAAATAGTTGAGTTATAAGGCGGCGAAACAAAATATTGTAAGAGAAATTACTGAAACATTAGACCGTATTTCTTCAAAAGATGTGGAACAATTGATAAAGAAAATTGAAAAAGCGGAACGAGTTTTTTTCGTGGGGGTTGGCAGAGTACTGTTAGCGCTAGAAGGAATGGCAAAACGCTTAGGGCATCTAGGAATTCAGACAGTAGTCGTAGGACAAATCACTGAACCGGCAATTACAGATAAAGATTTATTGATTGTTGGTTCTGGTAGTGGGGAAAGTGCTTTCCCACTAACTATTGCAAAAAAAGCAAAGGAATTTGGGTCCCAAGTTGCCCATATAGGATCAAACCCAGATAGCACAATGAAAGAATATTCAGATCTTTTTATTCGTATACCCGTACAAACAAAATTAGCGTTACCAGAGGAAATTTCTTCTATACAGCCAATGACTAGTCTGTTTGAACAAAGTGTTCTTTTGTTAGGAGATAGTATTGCTTTAGTGATGATAGAAGAAAAAGCAATTGATATGTCAAAGTTGTGGCAATACCATGCTAACTTAGAGTAGGTGAAAAATGAAAGCGGTACATTTTGGAGCAGGGAACATCGGCAGAGGGCTTATTGGACAAATTCTACATCAGAATGGATTCGATCTATGTTTTATTGATACGAATCCTGAACTGATCCATCAATTAAATCAAGATAAGGGTTATACTATCGAAATTATTGATGAAATGAACAGGAGTGATTTCATTGATCATGTTGTGGCACTGAATAGTTTATCCGAGCTAGAAGAGGTGATTACAGCAACAAAAAATGCAGATATCTTAACAACATCTGTTGGCGCAATAAATTTAGTAAAAATTGCACCGATCATTGCGCAAGCCTTAAGTAAGCGATTTGAACAAAAGCATAGCATCAATATCGTAGCTAATGAAAATGTGATAAATGCAAGTGATGTGTTGAAAAAAGAAATTTATTCTTTGCTGTCAGAAAAAGAACAAGAGAATTTTGATGAATATGCATATTTTGTGAATACGGCAATCGATCGACAATCTTTAGGAAAAGTTCTTGGAGGAAAAATGATCTCTGTTGTCGAACCTTATTATGAATGGATAATGGATCGACAGCAGTTAGATCCAACTACATCTTTTGATATGAAAAATGTAAATTTGGTTGATGATATGGAGCCTTACATTGAGCGAAAGCTTTATATCGTTAATGCTGCTCATGCGGCAGTAGCTTATTTAGGCGCACTGAAAGGATATAAGACAATTCAAGAAGCAATCCAAAATATGGAGATTTTCAATCTAGTCAAGCAATTTTTAATGGAGAATATAGAGTACTTTGTACAAAAATATCATTTTTCTAGAGAAGAATTAACATCTTTTGTGGAAAAAACATTAAACCGTCATGGGAATCAGAAACTCTCCGATGAAATTACTCGTGTAGGAAGTTCCCCTATTCGAAAATTAGGCCCTAATGATCGTTTAATTGCTCCCATAGTAAAACTAGATTCATATCATTTACCTTACGATGCAGGAATAAAAGTAATTGCTGCGGGATATCATTATCGGAATCTTGCTGATCCAGAAGCTGAACAACTACGTCGAATGATTGTAAATGATGGGTTGAAAGCAACGATTAAAAAGATTTCTCGTTTGGAAGGTAAGCTGCTGAATGAAGTTGTCGCTGCTTATGAGTCCCAGATTTAGAGGAGGAGAATATGCTAAAAGAACAATTGTCAGGAAATACAATGTTTATGGATGCGATCGATTCATGGCAAGAGGCAATCCGAGTAAGTGCGCGTCCTTTGATAGGAAAGGGAATAATAGAGGAAAGCTATGTACAAGCGATGATACAAAACGTGTTGGATAACGGAAATTATATTATATTACTGCCACTAGTAGCAATGCCTCATGCGCGTCCAGAATTTGGGAGCAAAGGGGTCGGGATGAGCTTTTTATGTTTAGATAAGCCAGTCATGTTCCCAAGTGAAGAACCAGTAAAATTCTTCTTTACCTTTTCTTCTGATTCGCCAAAGGGACATTTAGACTTAATGGCCAATCTTGGAGAATTGCTGAGTGATGAAAAAATGTATCAAAAATTATTCGATGTGAAGACAGAAAAAGCATTGTTAGATTTGATAAAGAAGTAAAGGAGAGAAGAAAATGGAGGTAGCAAACAAAAAAAAACGAGTCTCCATGCGAGCTAAAGTTCAAGCGATTGGCGGTTTCTTAACAAATATGGTATTGCCAAATATAGGCGCATTTATTGCATGGGGAATTGTTACTGCATTATTCATTCCAACTGGGTGGTTCCCAAATGAATCTCTGAATGAACTCGTAAGTCCGACAGTCAGCTATCTATTGCCCTTACTACTTGCCTATACTGGTGGTCGGATGGTTGGTGGTACACGTGGAGCTGTTTTAGGTACAATCGGAACAATAGGTTTGATTATTGGTGCTGACATACCAATGTTCATGGGAGCAATGATTATGGGGCCACTTGGTGGGTGGATGATGAAAAAAACAGATGATTTTTTAGATGGGAAAGTTCCTGCTGGTTTTGAAATGGTCGTCAATAATTTTTCTATAGGAATTATTGGTTTCATACTGATGTGCCTTTCTTATCTGGTAGTTGGACCAATAATCCAATCAGCTAATCAATTTGTAACGAGTGCAATTGAAGCATTAGTTTCAACTGGTTTTTTACCGATACTGTCCTTAATCAACGAACCGGCAAAAGTCTTATTTTTAAATAATGTTATTGACCAAGGTGTTTATTATCCATTAGGTATGCAACAAACATTAGAGGCAGGCAGATCAATTTATTTCATGGTAGCATCAAATCCTGGCCCTGGCTTAGGACTATTGTTAGCTTATTCTTTATTTGGTAAAAAGGCAGCAAAACAGACAGCACCAGGTGCAATCATCATCCATTTTTTCGGCGGAATACATGAGATTTATTTTCCATATGTATTAATGAAACCACTCACTATATTATCTATGATTGCTGGTGGAATGACAGGAATCATCACTTTTGAATTATTTGATGCGGGCCTGGTAGCAGGTCCAAGTCTAGGTTCTATTTTTTCTTATTTAGCTCTAACGCCTCGAGGAAATTTTTTGGGTGTCATGGCGGGAGTGGTCACAGCAACACTGGTTTCCTTTTTTGTAACATCAGTAATTTTAAAAGCAGATAAATCAACAGATGAAGACAGAAATTTTGAACTATCAGTTCAAAAATCGAAAACGATGAAATCAGAAGGAAGAAAATTATTAAAAGAAGAAAATGCTAGAGAAATATGTACCGAGAAAAAAGAGATGAATAAAATTTCCTTTGCTTGTGATGCAGGAATGGGAAGCAGCGCAATGGGCGCAACAATATTCAAGAAAAAATTGCAAAAAGCAGGTATTACTGATATTGAGATAAAAAATTATCGAATTGAAGAGGTACCAGAAGATAGTGATTTGGTGATCGTACATCAAGATTTGGAGGAACGGACTAGAAAAGCACATCCCAACATGAAAATTGTGACATTAAAGAATTATTTGCAAGATCCAGTAATCAATGGATTAGCAGAAGAAATCATTGGATTAAAAACAGAAGACTAATTTATGGGAATTTTTGATTAACCTTTATTAAAATTATTTTGCCTAATATAAAAAGGTTGTGACATGGCTTGTGTCGCAACCTTTTTTTGTCGCACAAATAATTAATCGGATATTTTATGTTCATATTTTTTGTGATCAACGAGAACTGATGGGGCAAAGATACATTTTAGATACTTTTAACTGTTAATTTACAAAACAAGGTGAAACGAATAGAAAAATGAAAAAATCGATACGGAAGAATATGTTTGATTAAAACATGCATGAAGATAAGGAGGGTGATGATACATGAAAAAAATATATTCAAAGGAAATTGATTGTTTTAGAGGCATTGCTGTTTTAGCAGTGATATTTTATCATTTGCCAAATAGTATGCTGCCAGGCGGATTGCAAGGAGTAACGATCTTTTTTGTGGTTTCTGGTTTTTTAATGGCTAAAAATACGATAAGAGATGAAAAAAACAGACAATTCAGTTTTTTACATTTTTACTATAAGCGTATCAAACGTATCTATCCATTTTTACTGTTTTCTTTGGTCGTATTCATTTTCATACTAGGGATTAGCAACATTCGATTGATTGGAAATATTCGTAGTGAGCTACCCAGTTTGATTTTTGGCTATAACAATTGGTGGCAGCTGAATCAAGGAGTATCTTATTTTGACTCTTACTTTAATGCTTCTTTATTTAAACATTATTGGTCGCTTTCAGTTGAACTACAATTCTATTTGATATGGCCATTTTTGTTTATTGTCATTAAGCGTATGAGAAGAAAACAAGTGTTTTACTTAATCTATACATTGATTTTTGTTTCTATTCTTTTTAGTTTGTTTTTACCTTCAACTAAGGCATATTATCATACGATAGCTAAACTTTTTCCATTTTTATTAGGAGTTTGGGGGTATTTTAATCGAATAACTATTGGCCGTTTCTTTGAACAAAACACTTTTAGTAAAATCTGGCTTTTATTACTAGCTAGTCTTTGTCTGATTCTGTTCCCGATTTTTCCTTATACACTAAATGAACTACTGATCAGTATTTGTTTTGCTCTATTGTTAGCCAGTATCCATGATATGAACATTGCAAAAAAGACCAAAATCGCTAGTACAAAACTTTCTTTTGTAGGAAAAATCAGTTATGAACTTTATTTGGTGCATTTCCCAGTATTGATTGCTCTGACAAATCTATTCAAACATCATCATTGGAAATATTTGGATATCGCAGGTCTATTCACTGTATTTTTATGTACATTACTCATGATTACTTGCTTTAGAAAAGGAGTGCAGAAGATGAGATCACCCAAAATTTGGACAGCTATGGCACTAATGATAATCGGAGTTTCTGTACTGGTATTACGTGCTCCTGAAAATCGACTGACCGCTGACCAAAATCAGTTGCAAAGTTTATTAAAAGAAAACTCTAGTAAAGCAAATGCAGGAGAAAATCTGTTGTCACAAGAGAAGAAAATATTATTTATCGGTGATTCTGTTATGCTGGGGGCGTATCAGGAACTGAAAGAGACATTTAAAAAAGAAGCATTGGTAGATGCAAAAGAATCAAGACAAATCACTGCGTTACCAGAAATCTTAAAGGAGCATAAAGATTTAGTTTCTTACCAACAAATAGTGATCGGGTTAGGAACCAATGGTGTGATAACAGATGAAGCTATAGAACAAACAATGTCTTTGCTGAAAGATAAAAAAGTATACTGGGTAAATATAAAAGCTCCAACTGGCTGGCAAGATACGATAAATGCCACATTAGCTACATTGCCAAATCAGTATTCTAATATAACGATGATCGATTGGTATAGTGAGAGCAAAAACCATCCTGAATTTTTTTATGATGATGAAACCCATTTGAATGAAAGTGGACGTACAGCTTATGCAAAGTATATTGCTTCAGTTATTCAATAAGGTAGTGATTACGTGTGTTAACCTTACTTTTTCTTAATAGGTGAATCAATTTAAATAAAAAATACTTCATATGATAAACGGTGTTTAAGAGGAGGAGCTTTTTAATATTCGTGGTAAAAAAGAGATGGGCGAGGTCGTTAACTGAGAGCTTCTTGGAAAGAAATCGCTTTGGATTTATCCTCTTTGTTATACAGAACATGAGCGAGACGACAATACTAGGATGTATGTTCTGATCGAAGTTTTATGGTTACAAGCAGCAATCAGCTTAGATAAAATTAAGGATCGTAGGAACCAAGTAAAGAAGGCTGTTAGTAAAGAAACAAACGATCAAGCATGTTTTATTCTTAAGAAGATGCAGTGAATAAATAATAGTAATATAATGCTAGAAGGGACTGTGACAAAAGACGTGTCACAGTCTTTTTTGTTATTTTAATTATCGTCCAGTCTTTTTTTATAAATGATTGCTTAAGCATTAAATATTAAAAAATATAGAGTTCAAAATTACTGCACAAATTAGGTGAAAAATTTGAACAACAAAAAGTGTATTTTTATACTATAATAGCTTTTGAATTTAGTTACTCTATTCAAAAGTTATGCTATGGGCAAGAAAAAGAATAAATAGAGGTGAGAAAATGAATAGTTTCAAGAAAAAATTTGTGAGTAGATTTTTAAATATGAAAAATTTTTTGAAAAAAAGGGAGATTATGATGCATATAATTATGTATTAAATCTAGAAAAGCAAACATATTATACACTACGTAAAAACGATGATAATGACTTTTGGACTATGTTACCTAAAATGCTTTCGATTGACTCTAAGCTTTCCCTTTTAGAGGAATTTATTAATTTAGACATTGAAGAATTTTGCGGGGGAAAAGAGTTAATTAATATGGTAGAGAGTGATTATCATACCTATTATAAAGAAAGTTGTGGATATAAAGTGGATGAGCAATGTCCACAATCAATTATTTTTTACATTGAGTAATATGAACTATTAAGCAGGAAAGCAACTAGAAGCTACTGGTTTAGTATTTACAAATATAAACTATATTGCTAACAATTATTTTCTAGAAGGAATAAAAGAACTAAGAATCAAGACGTTATCTTGATTCTTAGTTCTTTTAACATGGAAAAGATGGATAATGCACTGTTAATTCATGATGCATCATCAGAAAAGTTGGAAGGAGAAGATAGAAATCATTAAATGATTTCTACAGATGGTAAATGAAAAAACAAAATATTAGCAAAAATTTGCCTAAATAGATAGTAACACTTTCTAAATTAAATACAAGCGCATTCATAAAATGTTTATACAAATATCTATGTGAGAAAAATTGGATATGTTCACGATAAATAGGAATTAAAATAACGAATTTACGTTTGTTTTTATTTAACAATCAAATTATCTTAATGCAGGAATAAAAAATTAAATTACATATTGTTAATCATTTACATCTCCGTTAATAACTCAAAATGAAAAGATGTTTTTATTTTTATTCTATATTTCAGAAAAAAATTAAACTAGATTATAATAATTCTTCATGTAAAAATAAAAACAATTACAGCTATAATGTTTAAGATAAAACAATTATGAAATCGATATCCGTTTATATACTTATCATAAGCTAGAAGCAAATAACTAGCCTATGTATGTAAGTGAGATTATATTTATTAAAAGGCTTCTTTTGTTCGATCAGTTATAGTCGAACGAGAGAAGTTTATTCTTTGATTAAAATAAACAAAAGTAACTTATTGAGGTGAAATGATGCAAACTTTTTTAACTAAAACATCTTTCAAAAAAGTAGTTTTATTAGATTATTTGTTAGAAAAAGACAATTGGTGTGCAATGGAAGAACTTAGAAATTTACTTAATGTTACGGAGAAGTCAGTCTTACACTATATAGAAGAACTAGAGGATTTATTTAAGCAATATAATGGTAATATCCTTCTGAAAAATGAAGATAATAAACGCTTTTTCATAAAAAAAGAGAAAGATTTTCCTATTTATAATATTTATCTTCATTTTTATAAAGCTTCTTATAATTATCATTTGATTGATTTTATGTATAAATATCCTAGAAGTGTTCTAAAAGATTTCGCTAAAGAACAATTTACTAGTATATCTACTGTTTTTAGGTATGCAAAGCTATTAACTCCCTATTTTCAACGGTATCATATAACATTTCATCCCTTTCAGTTAGAATTGGATGCATCAGAGGCAAATATCCGCAGCTTTTTTTATTATTTCTATTGGAACTCTACACGAGAAAGTAGTGATAAATGGCCATTTCATATCGAACAAAAGGAAATAGAAAAGTATATAGTTGCTTTTGAAGGGATTTATGATATTACGTTAACTGTTTTTCAAAAACGTGTATTTTCTTTTTGGTTAGCCATTAATATAGAAAGAAGTTCATTTAGAAAAGTACGAGTAGATAATGAATATAAATCAGTTATCTCAGATGATCCGCATTTTAATCTTTTGAAGAAGTGGTCAAAACAAATCAATCTTTCTTTTAACAGCGATGAACTGTGTTTCCTTTATCGAATAATTTATTCTTTTGGAGTAATTGATGGAAATGCAATATATGAAAATAGTCATGCATATGCACATCAGCGACAAAATACTTGTTCTTATCGAGCAGTTGAGAATTTGGAGAAAGTTTTACAAAGCATGTTCCGTTTTTCTTTAGATATAAAGGAGCCAGAACTCATATTCAATTTTATTGCATTTCATGAAAGAAGTTATCTATTTTATGGTAATCCAGATCTTTTTTTTAATCGTTCGTATATCGAAGAAATGAAAGAAGAAGAACCTCGAACTTATCACATAATGGAAAAACTCAAAAAAGAATTACAAGCAAATGCGGATTTGGACGTATCAAAGAAATTAGAAAACTGGGCACAATTATTTTTGGATTATTATTATGTGTTAGATTATTATGATTTATTTTTAACAAATGTTAAACCGATTAAGATTTTAATACAAGATGATTTACACCATACGCATCGGTTATGGTTAATGAATAAAATTAATCTGTATTTTGGGCATTCTTATGTTTTTGCTTTTTATGATTACAGGACAAATATAACTGAAGTAGATTTGGTTATTTCTAATTACTACATCAACACTGGAAAAACGCCATTACTATTAATGAAAAATATACCTACCGAAAGAAACTGGCGTTTGTTCGAGAAAACGATTTATCAATTGAAAAAAGAAAAAGAGGTTGTGAAATCAGCGTTTTGTCCTGAGTATTAGAGAAACAAACGGAAAAATAGTTTTTCATATTTTGTCGTTTTTTGAGCTAATACCGAGGAGTTGGCAAGAGAACACTGTTTATTCGGAAAAAGGGACTGTGACACTACATGTCACAGTCCCTTTTTGATTGAATTATCTCATTTGTTTTCTAATTTTTTCTTTATTTGGGAAAATAGTTGAACTAGATAAAAAGTACTGGACGTGTCAAAATTATTTTGGATCAAATTAGATCTATTATTATTTAGGAGGAATTATAAAATGAAGAAAACAATGATCACAACTGCTGCGTTAGGTTTGTTAGCAGTAACTGCTTCAGGAATTATTGCATCAGCAGATACAGTGCCAGCAGAACCCAACAAAAAAAGTATTACGAACAAAACAGACGTTACTTTGACGGAAGGATCTGGAACAGATGTCACACCAGTTGTGCCAGATGATACGCACGATGATGATCCAAGTACAGGAGACGTTGGTTCTTTATCGATTCCATTTGCATCTAATATCACATTTGGTAAACAAGAAATCCAACAGGGAGATACGGATTACTATGCATTGAATAAAAAACCGCATGTACAAGTAAACGATACTCGTGGCGGAGCAAAAGGCTGGACATTGGGAGTTACCATTTCTCCATTTATTGGAAAAAATGGGAAAAAATTAACTGGAGCGAAGATGTCTTTGACAAATGGTCAAGTAGTAACTAAAGACAATACTTCTGAAGCTCCTAAATTAGCCAATCAAACATTTGATTTAAATGAAGCTTATCAAGACGTAATGCTTGCTAAAGAAGGACAGGGAGCTGGAGCTTTTGCTGCAGTTTTTGAAGGAGAAGATGGACATAATGAAAGCGTGAAGCTTCATGTACCACGAGCTGGAGTAGAAGCACAAAGCTATACAGCTGATTTGACTTGGGTGTTGTCTGATGCTCCAGCATAATGTTCAAAAAGGGTGGGGAAGAAGCTTTCCCCTCTTTTTTGTTGGTATAGTATTCTTTGCTTTATTCTATTTGTCTACAAACATATTCGCAGATTCAAACAAGGTATCTTTTGATGCACAAGCCATTTTACCAGATAACCAGCAGTCAGAAGCAAGTTATTATGATCTAAAGGTGACACCTGGCGCCACACAAGATTTATCACTAAAATTGAAAAACACTACTGCCAAACAAATAAAAGTAGTGGTAGAGGCCAATAATGCTTGTACTAATAAAAATGGAGCAATCGATTATTCTAACCATGAGGCTAAGTTATTGGGAAAACCTGTATTCCAAGATTTAATTTCTAAATCACAGACGATCACATTGAAACCTTCTGAGGAACGTGATGTGACCTTTCAATTGAAAATCCCAGAGAAAGGTTTTGAAGGAACCATTTTAGGAGGATTTTATTGCTATGAAGATACAAAAGGAAAAGAAGAAAAAAATGAAGGTTTTAGTCTAAAGAATAAGTTTGCATATACAATCGGTGTAAAGCTGGTTTGTTCAGATAAAAAAGTGGAACCAGGATTTGCTTTAACGAAGGCTAAACCCGGGTTAGAGAATGGCTATTTGACTCTTTTTGCCAATTTAGAAAATTCAGAGCCTGTACTTAAAAGCAAAATGGATCTACATGCAGTTATCAAGAAAAAAGGGGAAAAAGAAGCGTTACATGAATTCAACCAAAAAGTGTCTTTTGCACCACGCACACAATTTCAGATTCCTTTTAATTTGAATAATGAGCCACTGAAAAAAGGAACCTATGAATTAAGTATTCAGTTAAAGGATGATTCAGGTAAAAAATGGACACTCTATAAAGAATTCGTAATCAAAGGAGAGGACGAAACGCTCAACAAAGATGCAGTGGAAGTAAATAAAGAAAATAATGATCATTCTTTATTCTATATTCTTTTAGTTCTTTGTTTGATTATTATCATCAGTTTAATTGGGTATATTACTAAGTTACGACGAAAAAATCCATAAAAGTATTTGAATCATTTTTTAAGATTGTGAAGTGGGGGAACGATCTTAAAAAATGTGTGAATAATTCATATATATAATAGATGATTTGGATAACTTTCTATAAAAATGATTGTATAAAAGATGTAGAAAGGAGACAAAAATGAAAAAAATTTTAACAATTATTTGTCTGGGATTGCTGATTGGGGCAGCAATCCCAGTGTCTGCATCAGCTGATGATCAAACAACTAGTAGAGTAGGAATTACTTTTTACCAGTCTACTAATAAGGTAGTACCTATGAAAAAAATAGTTGTACCTGATAAGCTAGATCAGATTGCGCCAAAAGAATATAACCAATTGTTACCTAAAACAAATGATAAACAAAACTTTTTTAGCAGTCTAATAGGTATAAGTTTAGTATTAAGTGTTGCGTTATTTTACTATTTAAAAAAACAAATGGTGATGAGGAGAAAAAATGAAAAATAGTAAAAGTTTAACATTGTTGTTACTTATTTTTAGTGGACTACTATTTTTAACATCTAAAAAGGTAGAAGCTGCGCCACGTCCTTTAACTCAGTTAGGATACTTTCACTGGGCAAATCAGGCTAAAACGCCAGCTAATAATACGTTTATCATGCATCATGGGCAACAAACTGAGGTGATACCACTCTCTGGGAACGTCCGTGGTGAAATTCTAACAGTGGATAGAAATACTAACGTAAGTAGTTGCCTAGTTAAAAATGTAGGATATTATCATGGTGAACAGATTAATTTAAAAGTTACTATAGAAAGAAATAAGGGGAATTTAGCTGGGGGGTCTATCTACTTCTCGAAAGGTTATTTTCTAGGTATTGATATTGATGGTGAAATGATGGTAACCTATGAATTTTTAAATCAGAACAATACGCCAGTAACAGTAGAAACAGCTTTTAATTATTACGGATTAAATCCTAATAAGTATATCGGTTTTCTATCTCCAAGTACTTTGATCAAGGGATTGTATGCTAATAATCCTACTCATATTTTGTACGACGTTTGGGATGGTGGAACAGACGATTATTGGGTATATTTTAAAAATATAACGAGAGGGATTCCGCGGCGTGATCCTAGACAAAATCTAGAACTAACTACCAATCCTATTAATAAAGTGAAATTTATTGTCCACAATAATGATGCCACCACTTCATCGTTAGGTTATGTCACTGACTTCTTAGCTGAACCAGAGTTTCCTGTAGCTTACGGAGTAGATTCTTCATTTGAGAAAGCAAATCAGGACATTTATTTAAGCACACAGCAAACGATTCCTAATATAGAAAAATGGGAAAAAAATAAATCGATGGAGTTATGTTTTAATTTACAAAAAATTTATTCTACCCATCAATATTCTTTTAAGGAAGCAAAAGTAACTAATCTCAATGGTGATGATTTAACAGACTTGTTTAAAATAAGCAATGAACCAAACGGCAATGTCGCTTTAGTGATAAACAATTTAAATGACAAACGTTTATATGACACGGTACTGCTATATGATATTAAACTAAACTGGAAAGGAATGGATTATCCTGTAGACATCGGTCTGCTTAAAGATGAAAAGTTACCATTATCATTCGACATAAAGACATTGCTCAATGATCAACCACTAGGAGAACAATCAGGGAAAAGTTCTGTAAATTACAAAGGTAAAATAATCATTCCTTTTCTTGATGAGAAAGATAATATCTTACAATCGCCTTCAGTCAAAGAGGGAATTATCACAACTCCATATGATGTTTCAAAAGATTATCCTGAAATAAAAGATTATTATCCTATAAAAAATGAGAAGGAAGATGTAGGGGTTTATTTACCAGATGAACAGACGATTGTTCATAGGTATAAGAAAGGCGAGCCAATACAATTTGAATTACTAGATAAAGAAGATCCCTTATACGTATCTCGCTTCACTAAAGATAGAGAAATTACGTTTAATTTTTCACATAAAGCTAACGAAAAGATTTATTTGATGGCTAAATGTGGGAAAGAAGAAATAACTTTGGAAAAATACTCTGAAGCGGCTGAAACAGTAAAGAATCGTACTTTCCATTTTAAAGCACCAGAAAAATGGTTGGGTCAACAAGTCTCATTTTATTTAAAAGATGAAGAAGGCCGTGTTTCTCAAGAGGAAGTAAGAACGATTCAAACAGAACCAAGTCCCCAACTCACACTTCCTGAAGATATTAATTTTGGGGTGAAAGAAATACCATCCATGAATACTGTTTCTTCGCTAGAAGAAGGAAATATTTTTAAAGTAGAAGACAATAGCAAATTAGATAAGAGCTTATGGACCATTAAACTGTCTGAAGAAACCCCATTAATGAATAGCCAAGGTAACAAACTTAATGACCGATTGTCTTTTACTACGTATGAAGGAAAAGAAGTTCATCTAAATTCTACGGAACAAATTATTTGGCAAGATAGCGGGAATGCAAAAGTCGATCTATCTGATAAACTGCATTTGAAACTACAGCCTTCGGATAATGTAGGCATCTACAGTGGTATATTAAAATGGAATTTTGAAGATGCGCCAAATTAAAATAAGGGTGGGCTGGATGAGGAAAAACGGAGGGAAAACATGTGGCATTTACTAAAAAAAGAATTTTTATTAGGTATATCTATTGTTTTTATGCTGACACTTATCTGTGTTATGGAACCAATAATAGTATGTTCTGAAGATATCCAGCCCGACTCTTCTATTTCAGATTCCTCCTTTCCAACTAAGAAAGGTAAAGAACAAGTAGTAAATTCTGATAATAACCAGAATGAAATATCAGATTCCAATAATAACAAAACAATAAGCGGCTCTAAAGAGGAGACTGATCCAACTTCAGAGTCTATTAATAAAGTAGAAGGAAAACAAAACTCTGAAAAATCGGATAGTCGTGAATCTATGCCTTCAGACGATAGCGAGAGTATTAAAGATTCAAAAGAAAATTCTAGTGTGAAAGTAAGTAATTATAAAGAATTCAAAGATGCTTTGTTGAATAAAAATATTCATACGATTTATTTGGATAAAGATATTAAGATACTTGAGTCGTTTAACTTTTCTAGTAATAAGGACATTTACGGAAATGGTCATATTATTGACATGAATTTTCAAAGCATTGGCATAGCTTTAAAAAATGCTAATTGTAAAATCAGCGATATTAAATTAACCAATCAACCTATTTATCCTTTATTTTGGTCAGAATATCCTGGTGTCACAGTAGATTATACTAATGTTTCTTCAACAGGTTATCAGTTTATTTATCTAAGTGCTGGAACAGCTAATTTAGAGGGAGAAATAGAGGCTACGGCAACTGCGGAAGAAGTATTTCAGGGAAAGCACATAAACATAAACAAGCAAGCAAACGTTTATTTTAATGACACTTCTGGCACTAATGCTATCTATACAGGAGACGGAATCAATATAGAAGAAGGTTCAAATTTAATCATGAATGCTACGGGACTAGGTTTGTACATGTATAAGCCTAATGGAGCCATCAACATTGCTGGCAATGTGCAAATAAGTTCCCAAACTAATTCTGCTATTAGAAGTGATGCTACTGGTGGAGAAATGAATTTACAAGAAGGAGCTACGCTAAAGGCATATTCAAAAGGTACAGATGAAGAAGCTATTCTGCTATGTAATGGTAGCATCGTGGTAAAAAAACAAGCTAATTTGGAAGTTACTTCTGAAGGGTATCAATCAACGGTACAAACAGGGAATAAGCTAGAGTTATTAAAGGGTTCTAATTTCTTGATTTCTAACAGGAAAGGAAACGCTTTAGGCGCTTGGACGCAAAAAACTTCAGTAAGTCTCTCTTCTTCTAAAGGAATAGATACTTGGAAGGTAGGTAGTTCTTTATCGGAAGATCCTGATAAAACCTATAAAGGCCCTTTGACGGCTTCATTTATTTTAGATACGTACGTGCCTGCTCAGCATACTACAAACGTGATATCTAACAACATAGATTTTCAAAAAAGTTTTGATTCGGGGGATGTCGGGACGATAGCTGGAGGAGACTATGTGAAAAGAAAAGAGATAGCTCCAACTACTATAGAAGAACTGACAAATGAAAGTACTGAGGTTAAGGGTACGGCAGAACCGAATGCACATATAGAAGCAAAGATTAATAATCGCTTAATAACTAGTGGAAAAGTTGACGGTAATGGGATTTATCAATTATCTATCCCTAGACAAAAAGCAGGTACAGTAATAGATGTAGTGGCTAGTATAGATGGGTTATATTCCGAAAATAGTACAGTTGTAAAATATGTGGGACCTTCTATTTCAATTCCTAATGCTATTAATTTCGGGAAACAAGAGATTCCTCCTGTCGACAAATTGATTACTGCCAGTGACTCACAAAGTATAGATATAACAGATAACAGTTTACTTAAAGATAGTACATGGAAGCTATCAGTGAAAGAGGATCAGCGATTAATAAATGAAAAAAAAGAGCAGCTTTTTAATCGTATACTCTTTAATAAGGGAAATAAAAAAATAACTATTAATGATCAAGACCAAATAGTTGCTGAAGGAAAAGGTAATAAGGAATTTAGTTTAGATAAACACATGTATCTATCTTTACATCCTTCAGATAAAATTGGCATGTATGAAGGGGAACTAACGTGGACATTTATTGTCGCACCAAGTTAAAAAATATAAAGTAACATCTTTTTTACTTTCTTATTCATTTTAATCCTAAGCCTAATAATATAGATTTTTAAATAAAATATTTATATAAGAAAAATAAGTTTTGGGAGGTATTTGATATATAATAAAGGAAAAGGAGGAGAGTATGACATATTATTTAGAAAACAAGGTTATTGGAAAGTACTTTCGATCAGCTACTAATCAATTTTTAGGAATTGTTCGTATCTATGGTACTTATACAGAATACCGTGTAATAGAAGGGGTCCCTGAAAAAGATGCTATGCTAGAAATCATAGATGTTCAGTCCGGTGTGCTTCTTACAAGAGTGAATAATAGTTTATTTGAAAATGGAAGAGGGTATATAGAATGTTGGTTGTGAAAATAATCGTTGGAGTAATTGTTGCAGCTTTTCTTATATGGTTATTGACTAGTACGGCAGTCGTTGTACGTCAAGGGGAAGTAAAAGTAGTAGAAAGTTTTGGGAAATATGTGAAAATTCTGGAACCAGGATTACATTTTCTTATTCCAGTACTATATACTGTTCGAGAAAGAGTATCGCTAAAACAGATTCCTTTAGAAATAGAACCTCAAAGTGCTATTACAAAAGATAATGTAATGGTTGAGATTGACGAAGCTATCAAATATCATGTTACAGATGTACGAGCATTTGTTTATGATAATGAAAATTCCGTAGTATCAATGATCCAAGATGCGCAATCGAATTTGCGTGGAATTATCGGGAAAATGGAGCTAAATGAAGTATTGAATGGTACTGAAGAAATTAACGCCTCTTTGTTTGCTTCAATTAAAGATATTACTTCTGGCTATGGTTTGGCAATCGATCGAATTAATATTGGGGAAATAAAAGTATCTAAAGAAATTGTTGAATCAATGAACAAATTGATAACAGCTTCAAGAGACAAAGAATCAATGATTACTCGTGCAGAAGGTGAGAAATCATCTGCGGTACTTAATGCTGAAGCTAATGCATCTAAAATGACCATTGATGCACAAGCAAGGGCACAACAAACCCAAATTGACGCAGAAGCAAGAGCAAAGCGTATTCGTATTGACGCAGAGGCAGAAGCTGATCGTATTGAAAAAATTACTGAAGCAGAGAAAAAAAGAATAATAATCTTAAATGAAGCAATCAAAAATAGTCAACTCGATGAGATATCCTTATCTTATTTAGGAATAGAAGCATTTAAAGAGGTAGTTTCTAGTCAAACAAATACAATTATATTACCTTCTAACATGACGGAATTAGGCAATATCCCTGTAGCAAAACAGTTATGGGAGAAACAAATAAAAGAAAATTAATTATGAATTGCATTTATATTTTAAAATAGTATAAACCTTTATCTTACTTACATTGTTACTGAAAAGGTTAGTGATACGTAACCTTGGATTTCATAGTTAGAGAAAATTCACTATCCTGTTTTATATTGTCAAAAAGTAATAGATACAATTCTCCCTCTCAAAAGTTAGTTTAACTATTAACTTAGGAGGGAGAATTTTTGCAATATAATACTTTTTGGATTTTTCGATCAACATTTCCTATCGTTATCAAATTGATACTAACCTTAATTTCATAGATTACTTTTTGAGAAAATATTTCGCTCCAATTGTAATGGCTTATTAAAGATATCTCTTTTGCGCCATATCAATATAACTAGTATGATTAAAACAAATAAAGAAACAATTATACTCATATAATCAATTGAGCTATGATAGATAGTTTGGAAAAGTATACCTTCGCTATCTTGAGTAGAATTAGCCAAACCAAAAAAGTCAGACATAAAAAAGTTATAGGCTCCATGAGAGGCTGCGGCTACCCAGGTGTTAGAAAATAGAATTCTTAGTAAAGCCCAAACCATACCGATCAAAAAATAATCTAATAACTCTAGAGTGAATCCTCCAGTATTGCTAAGATGCATTAACATAAAAAATAAACTACTTACTATAACTCCCCATAAAAGATTAGTTTTTTTAGCAATTCCACCTAATACGAAACCTCGGCTAATTACTTCTTCTTGTGATCCTTGTGCTAGATAAAACACTATGCTTATTAGTAATTTAGTCCAAGAAGATTTCGAAAAAACCTCTTGAAAATCAGCACCACCGACTAGGACATAGCCAGCTACAATAAAAGTAATTATAAAAGCTCCAGTAAGGTACCCAAAGAAAAAGTTTTTAAAAAAATTCTTTTTGGAGAAACCTAGTATACGTATATCTTTATAAATTATTTTAGTTAGAAGGATAAAAAGGAAACTAATCATCAAAAAAAAGAATACATCCATTATTAGGCTAACAAATAGATTTCCTTGTAAATTTGGAAATAACTGTTCATAAAAAATGGACTCTAAATAGCTTGAAATAAACAAACCAAAAAAAGCAATAAAAAAACTCAGAACGGGGGGACTAAAACATCAATTGTTTTTTTAATAATCCTCATAAAATAAATCTCCTTTTTTACTTTATTCTAATGGAACACACTTATTTAGTAAAGAAATCCCTCTAATATATGATTTATAGTTAAAAAACATATATAAAAAGACTAAGTATAATGATAATTTAATAAATTTATTTTACCTTTCATAAATATAGGTACATTTTTATAATGTTTTAGGATCGCTAAATAGAAGATTTGGCCGACCATAGAATTTGTGTATGTTAGTAGTATTTGACATAAATACTATCACTTGAGAAACTTGGTTTAAACCTGTAATTAGTTGTTTTTTAATGAAAAATCACTTTTTCTCCGTCCATAGTAATCTTCGAAAGCAAAATGATTAAAGTACATCCTTAAAAATTAAGTGAAAGCTGATTACTTTCAGAGCAGGTGACTAAGGCAGATAAATAAAGACCGTTTATAAAGTAAATAAAGAAGAAAAATGATAGTACGAAATCATTATGAAAAGCTGTCTCAACAACCGCTAAGAGAATATTTTTTATTTAAAGACGCCGTTTGTATAATTAAGCGAGACAAATAAAAAAGCCATTTATGTTACACTCAAATTGTAATACCCGCTAAAGCATACAAGGAGAGTGAACATAAATGACTTATACCCATCTTACACCAAACGAGCTTGTAATGATAGAAGCATATTTTCATCAAGAAACTCCGGTTGCTATCGTTGCGAAGCAGCTTAAACGTGGACGCCAAACAATTTA